>NZ_JBFRRH010000009.1:123027-172556 GCF_041472995.1 Vibrio sp. 10N.261.46.A3
CGAATCTCGAATCTCGAATCCGCTTTAGTACCCCATCAACTGCAGCAAGTTCTCCGCTGTGCTGATTGCTTCTTTACGGTTAGCAATGTTGAGCTTTTGGTAAAGGTTACGGATGTGAGTCTTGATCGTGGTACCCGCTACATCGAGTTCTTGAGCGATCTGCTCATTACTGAATCCTGAATAGATCAGACCAAGCACTTGCCATTCACGCTGGGTGAGTGGGCTAGTACGCACAAGCTCAGGAATGTTCGGGTGATTAACCAAGTTTTCAACAAAGTCTTCATCGAAGTGAACCGAGCGACTGCGCTGGGTAGTGGAGATATCCTTCATGATTTGTTGCGCGCGGTGACGTTCTAAATCACCCAGACCAGGCTTGTTGCTCAACTTATCTAAGATATGCCCGATAGTTCCACCGTCGACTAAGAAGTTACCGACCATACCGGTTTGGTTAGTCATATGAAGCGCTTCTTCGAGTAGTATTCGTGCACTGTCTTCATCGTTAATTTGTGTACGTAACACGGCTTCGACGATCAAGTTGCGGTTGGTGTCTGTAATCAGGTGCGAACGCTGGGCTTCGCTCTTAAGGAAAGTCAGCGCTTCTTCAGCTTCTTCGTATTGCTCAAGGATGATGTGAGCACGAACGATGTTTCGCCACTGAAGTTGGCAGAAGTGGTTACTTGCCGATTCAGGTCGAACAGCCACACTCAGCCAATCACGTATCGCCTCTTTATCGCCTTTTACTTGCCAGAACAGAATCAAAGAAAGAGAAGCGTTCGCCGTCCAGTCTACGTGGTACGTTGATTGGCGCAACAAGTGCTGAATCTGGTCAATAAACTTCGATGCTTTATCAATCTCGCCGCGGCTCAATGAAATACGAGCCAACATAGAATAGCTGTGTAGGTGTTTACTCGGAGAGTGGTGGCCAAGGATATCTAATCCTTTGTAACAACACTCTTCCGCTTCATCTAGTCGGTTCCAACACCAGAAGATCTGAGCGCGAACACGCAGCAAGAATTCGTGCAGAGGTACGTATTGCAGCTGATGTTCTTCAATCAATTTGAATGCACTGTCTTGTAGCTCAAATGCAGCTTGAACATAACCTTGAGCAATCAAGATTTCGCTTTGTTGCAGAATCGCCCATAGAGCCTGATGATAAACCTGATACTGGCGTGCCAGTTTTTCTGTCTGTTGCATCATCGGTAGCGCACGGCTTAGGTTACCCATTACGTGATTCACTTCGCCCACAACCGAGGTGGCGACAATGCGGCTACGATAAACGGTGGTGTTCAACTGACTCAACGAAAGCTCAGCCAATTCCAACGCTTTCTCAGGCTCATTGCTGTTAATGGCAACTTGGGCGCGTAAGGCGTTGTATTGGCCTTGCTGCTGAGTATCGAGTTCAATGTTTCGAGCTTGATATTGAGTCTCAGCCTCTTCCAACAAAGTACCCACTTGGTCATAACGGTGCTGACTTTGTGCCAACCACGCGCGTAGCATCGAAAGCTTTGGCTCGCTGTAGAGTTGATCGGTAGTCAGTTGCTTGATCGCCATCTCTAGTGACGACAGCTCACCTTGGTTGAACATCGGCCAACCGTGCTCAGTCAGGATTTGAATGATCAGTTCTGGATCTTCAGCGCGCTGTGCGTGACGTAGTGCTTGGTGTGGTGTGTTTTGCTTGATCCACGCTTTTGCAGCACTTCGATGCAGTTCTGCTTCTTGCTGAGGAATTCGAGCTTGGCGCTCATGTGCGAGGAATTCACCAAACAAGTTATGGAAGCGATACCAGTTCTTTTCACCTTCAAGCGGGTAGATGAACAAACCAAAACGGTTGAGTGATTCGATCATACCTAGTGCATCTTCACGCTGTGTAAGTGCACACACAAGTTCATCGTTGAAGTGATCAAGCACAGAACATTGCATCAAGAACTGTCGGGTTTCTTTGTCTAGCAGGTCGAATACTTCTTCAACCAAGTAGTCCCAAAGATGGGCGTGGTTAAAGTGAGAGAATGACTCTGCGGACTGTGCAAGAGTGCGTTTCTGGTGTTGTGCTTGCAGCGCGATAAGTTGCAATGCAGAAGGCCAACCTTCTACATAACTACAAATACTGTCTGCCGTGGTGTCATCAATGCCGTCGGCTACGCGTTGGTTGAAAAAGCGTGTGGTTTCTTCGGTATCAAACGCCAACGAGTCATTACCTAACTCGATCATTAAGTCACGAACGCGCAGGTTTGCTGTACCAAGTGGTGGCGTACCACGACTGGTGACAACCAACGTTAGGTTGTCGGGCATGTGTTTGAGGAAGAAGCGCATGGCTTCGTGGATGTCGTCATTGTTGACCAAGTGATAGTCATCCAACACCAGGAAACACTCGTGGTGGAATTCAGACATCTCAGCAAACACTTCACTTAATAAAGAATGCAGCGATGAAAACTGTCGTTTTTCTGCCAGCTTTTGGGCATTCGGACAGGCATTTTGAGTCGCTTTATTAAGTGATTGAAGTAGGTAGTTGATAAAGCGGAAGGCATCGTTGTCACTATCATCAATGCTGTACCAACCCACATTGGGTTTATCTACCAACCATTGTGCAGCCATGGTGGTTTTGCCGTAGCCCGCTGGAGAGCGGAACAACACAAGCTTATAGCAATCTGCATTGTGAAGCAGATCGAGAACCCTAGGTCGTAGGATTGCATTATGTAAGCGGCCGGGACGAGTCAGTTTCGAAGGGATCCACATATCGAAGTTTTACACCTATTCCGTGGCTATGTTCTGGAATATCCCAATCTATCGTTGAGTGCACTCCAATGACATTAGCCTAATTACTTAAGTCTTTACTCATATTACGTGAAGCCAAACGTTACCGACTACGATCCTCCTCAGAAACCTTGCGCTTCTGCATGTTTTTGGGTGTCTACGCCCTTTATTTGAGACTTTGCTCACGTTGCGGGTTGGTTTTCGAATGTGACTTCGTTCGTCCCTATACTGGAATCTATGCAAAAGATGAGAGTTGGAAATTATTTTCGTGATCTGAATATCAGATTTGACAATGACTTTAATCTGGTTAAATAAAAGTCACATCAATTGAAGTTAAGTTATCGAACGGGAGCTTGTGATCTTAGTCACTCCAAGTTTTTGTTCGCAGTCAGAACATGAGAGTCAGATCACTAACCCTAAGTCGGTACGCCCCCTACGCCCTCCCATCTACTCCTAGTCAGTTGCGTTAGCGGGAGGATGTTTAGTTTATGGTGACCATGCACGATATGTCACAGATGAATTAGAACTATTAAAAGCGAGATTTCTGAAATGAAACCAACTCAGCAAAAAACTTTCGATAAAGTGTCATTCCAAGAGAGTGTTAAGAAACATTTATCTGCAACCTACGCAACAACCGTTGAAACAGCAGACAGCCGTTCATGGTATCTAGCAATGGGTCGTGCTCTTGCAGAGCTAACGACTTTTGACCTACTAGAAACTGAAAATGATGAAAAAATTAAGAACGCGAAGAGCGTTAACTACCTATCACTAGAGTTTTTGATTGGTCGTCTAACAGGTAACAACCTGATCAGCATGGGCCTATACGAACAGATCACTCATGCAATGGAAGAGCTTGGTCAAAACCTAACTGACCTTCTAGAAGAAGAACGCGACCCATCACTAGGTAATGGTGGTCTTGGTCGTCTAGCTGCTTGTTTCATGGATTCTTGTGCCGCTCAAGAATACCCAACAGTAGGCTACGGTCTTCACTACGAGTACGGTCTATTCAAACAATCTTTCCAAGACGGTCGTCAACAAGAAGCACCTGACGCATGGCGTGGTGTTGAAGGTTACCCATGGGAAGTGGCTCGTCCAGAACTAGCACAACATATTGGTTTTTACGGTCATGTAGACGTTGAATTCGTTGACGGTAAAGAAGTTCGTACTTGGGTTCCAGGCATGGAAGTAAAAGCAATGCCTTGGGATCTACCTATCGTAGGTTACGAGTCAAACACGGTTTACCCGCTGCGTCTTTGGGAATGTCAGGCAATTGCACCATTCTCACTAGCAAGCTTTAACAACGGTGATTACTTCGAAGCGCAACACTCGCTAATCGATGCAGGTAACATCACTAAAGTACTTTACCCGAACGACAACCACGAGAAAGGTAAGACTCTGCGCCTAATGCAGCAGTACTTCCACTCAGCAGCGTCTGTTCGCGATATTCTACGTCGTCACGAAGCAGCAGGTTTCTCTCTAGAAGATCTGCCTAAGCAAGAAACGATTCAGCTTAACGATACGCACCCAACGATTGCGATTCCTGAGCTAATGCGCATCTTGATTGACGAGAAAGGTCTATCTTGGGATCAAGCATGGGAAATCAGTGCTCATACGTTCGCATACACGAACCACACACTACTTCCTGAAGCACTAGAGACTTGGTCTGAATCACTGATCAACCGTCTTCTTCCACGTCACATGGAAATCATTTTTGAAATCAACCACCGCTTCATGCAAGAAGTTCGCAAGATGTGGCCTGGTGACGGTGAGAAGCAAGCGAAGCTTTCTATCATTCAAGAAGGTTTCCACCGCATGGTTCGCATGGCAAACCTATGTGTGATTGGTTCTTACAAAGTAAACGGTGTAGCTGCGCTTCACTCTCAACTGGTTAAGAAAGACTTGTTCCCTGAGTTCAACGAAATCTTCCCTGGCAAACTGACTAACGTAACGAACGGCATCACGCCACGTCGTTGGTTGAAGTTCTGTAACCCAGGCCTATCTACGCTAATCACAGGTAAGATCGGTGCTGAATGGCCAGCAAAACTTGAGCAGCTAGAGGGCATCGCTAAGTTTGCAACAGACGCGAAATTCCAAAAAGAATTCATGGCTGTTAAGAAAGAAAACAAACAGCGCCTAGCTGATTGGGTTCAAGAGAACATGGGTATCGAGCTTGATACTAACGCGATCTTCGACGTTCAAATCAAGCGTCTACACGAATACAAGCGTCAGCACCTAGATTTGCTACACATTCTATCTCTGTACCACCGTATTCTTAACGAACCTGGTTTCGAGTGTGAACCACGCGTATGTTTCTTCGCAGCGAAAGCAGCACCGGGTTACCACCTAGCGAAAGAGATCATCTTCGCAGTTAATAAGATTGCAGAGAAGATCAACAACGACCCTCGCATTGGTAACAAACTGAAAGTGGTATTCATCCCTGACTACCGTGTAAGCATGGCTGAAATCATCATCCCTGCAGCAGACGTTTCTCAGCAAATCTCACTAGCTGGTAAAGAAGCATCAGGTACGGGCAACATGAAGATGGCTCTAAACGGCGCGCTAACTATCGGTACGATGGATGGTGCAAACGTTGAGATTCGTGAAGAAGTGGGTGATGAAAACATCTACATCTTCGGCCTAGACGTTGATGGTGTTCAAGCACTGAAAGCTCAGGGCTACAACCCATACGACTACTACAATGCAGACCCACTACTGAAAGCATCTCTAGACCTACTGACTGGCGATGAGTTCACTCCAGGTCAACCAGGTCTTCTACGTGCAACGTTTGATAGCCTGCTAGACGGTGGTGACCCTTACCTATGTCTTGCTGATTTCGCTTCTTACGTGAAAGCGCACGAAGACATGGGCACGCAATACAAAGACCAAGCAGGTTGGGCTAAGAAAGCAATTCTTAACACAGCATTGGTTGGTAAGTTCACATCAGACCGCTCTATCCGCGACTACGTGAACAACATCTGGAAACTTGAAGCGGTTAACCGTTAATACTTCCAAAGTAGCCAAGGCAGTTTTTGCCTTGGCTCAATTAGCTTGTGAGCAAACGAAAGGCTTAAAGGTTTGTCGTTTATAAACAAGCTGCTTACAAACCGATTGTCACAAGCTAATTGATTAGTAAAAAATTAAATTAACAACCCTACAAAATAGAAAGCGTCAGAACGTTTTCGGAGAGAGCGATGAAAGAACAGACCGTATTAAAACAAGTCGCAGAAATGGCAAACATTGCCGACAGTTACGTTAGTGCGTGGGGCGATGAAGCACAAGTATCAGACGAGACGATCACGTCTCTATTGGCTTCGTTGGGCTACGATACAAGCAGCGATGATGCACTGCTTAAGTCAGCAGAAAGAAAACACAAAAAAGATGTACTAGACCCAGTTCTTGTCTTGCGTGACGGTGAGCCAGTAGAAGTGGCGCTTAATCTAGGTGTTAGTGCTCGTGAAAGTGAGTTCAGCTGGCGCTTAGAAACCGAGCAAGGAGAGGTACTTGAAGGCTATCTTCAATCTCAAGTCGTTCGTGACGAGCGTGCCGAGGGTGGCCCTTTAGTGTTTGCATTGCCAAGTGATTTGGCATGGGGTTATCACAAGCTCATTGTGAGCCGTAAGCGCCGTAAGAAGCCTTACGAGATGACACTGATTATTACGCCAAAAGCGTGTTTCAAGCAGTCTCCAATTGAGCAAGGCAAAAAGCTTTGGGGACCAAGTGTTCAACTTTACACACTAAGAACTCAGCACAACTGGGGTATTGGTGATTTCGGTGACCTAAAACAGCTTGTTGCGGATATCGCTTCTCGTGGTGGTGATTTCGTTGGTCTAAACCCAATTCACTCATTGTTCCCTGCGAACCCTGAAGGTGCGAGCCCATACAGCCCGTCTTCTCGTCGCTGGTTGAACATCCTATACATTGATGTGAGTTCAGTACCTGAATTCGCATTAAGTGCTGAAGCACAACAAACGGTAGGCAGCGCAGAGTTCCAACAGCGTCTACAAAAAGCGCGTGAAGCACACTGGGTAAACTACACCGAAGTGTCTGAGCTTAAGATGAGCATCTTGCCTCTGTTATTCGCAGAATTTAAGACTCGTCATCTAGACAAAAACAGCGACCGTGCACAAGCGTTCTTAGCCTTCGTAGAAGAGGGGGGCGATAGCCTGATGCATCAAGCAGCGTTTGATGCTCTACATGGTGAACTGCATGCAGAAGATTCTGGCATGTGGGGATGGCCGGTATTCCCAGAGAAGTACCGTACATTCGACAGCCCAGCGACACAGAAGTACATCAAAGAGAACCTAGAAAACGTTCATCTGTACATGTACCTGCAATGGCTAGCGGATTGCCAGATCAACGATGCACAGTCTCTTGCTGAAGAGAAGGGCATGGCTGTTGGCCTGTACCGTGATTTAGCGGTAGGTGTTGCAGATTCAGGCAGCGAAACTTGGGCTGACGAAGGTAACTTAGTGATGGATGCGAGCATTGGTGCTCCACCTGATATTCTTGGTCCTTTGGGTCAGAACTGGGGTCTACCTCCGTTAAACCCAGAAGTGCTTCAAGAAACAAGCTACGACGCTTACATCAAGCTACTTCGTGCGAACATGAAGCACTGTGGTGCACTGCGTATCGACCACGTTTTAGGTCTACTGCGCTTGTGGTGGATTCCAAAGGGTGAGAACGCAACTAAGGGCGCGTACATCTACTACCCAGTACAAGATATGCTGTCTATTCTGGCGCTTGAATCTCACCGTTACCAATGTAGCGTTATCGGTGAAGATTTAGGAACGGTACCGGATGAGATTGTCGACATCCTAGCGGATGCTGGCGTGCATTCTTACAAAGTGTTCTTCTTCGAAACATCAGAAGACGACGGTGGTTTCATCTCACCAAAACACTACGCATCACAATCTATGGCGGCACTGTGTACCCACGATATGCCAACGCTTCGTGGCTTCTGGCACTGTGATGACCTGAAAATGGGCCAAGAGATTGGCTTATACCCAGATGCAGAACAACTAGAAACCTTGTTCGATGACCGTCTAGAGTGCAAGCAAGGTATCTTAGATTCTGTAGCGTGGCATGGTTTCCTACCAGAAGGTGTGGGCCGCGATGCGAGCCAAGTACCGATGGACTCTTACCTTGCTGAGGCACTTCAACTGCACGTAGCGGCTGGTGGTTCAACACTACTGAGTGTTCAGCTAGAAGATTGGCTAGAGATGGACAAGCCAGTAAACATTCCTGGCACGGTTGATGAGTATCCTAACTGGCGTCGTAAACTATCAATGAACTTGGACGAAATATTTGCTCACGAAGGCGTTAATCGTATCGCTTCTAAGCTGACTGACGTTCGAGAAAAAGCAGGTAAGTAATGACGTTGAGTGACTTGAAATTAGGTGGTTTTTTGCTTACGCCGTACGAAACTACAACCTCGGTCACTCAATAATGAATGCTCATCTGGTAGAATAAACCGTCGTTATATTGCCCGCACTAATAGCGGGCATTTTTGTATTATGTTTTTTGGATGTTTGGTTAGGGAGAAACGTTTTGGAACTAAGTTCGATTTCAAAGCAAAAACAAATATATACCCAACTATCACAGGCTTGTTTCACAGACCCATTTGCGTTTTTAGGGCCATACCTACCTTCTGAGCAAGGTGCATTACGTGTGTGGATTCCTGGGGCAGATAAAGTCGAGTTGATTGTAGGAAAGGAACCTCGTATTGAGTTAGCGCGAGAGGGTGAAAGTGGTTTCATTCTTAAGCAAGAGAGAGACTTACGTTTCACTCACTATAAGCTTGCGGTTGATTGGGCTGGCGTAGAACAGATCATCGATGATCCGTACCAATACCACGATCTGTACGCGAGTTATGAAGATCTTCATACACCGAAAGATATGTATCATCACATGGGGGCTCAGTTTATTACGCTAGAGCGTGATGGACAGACGATTTCAGGTACGCGTTTCTTGGTGTACGCACCGCATGCAACTGCGGCAAGCTTGGTGGGTAACTTCAATGCTTGGGATGGTCGTCGCCACCCAATGCAACGCCTAGATTACGGTATGTGGGGCCTATTCATTCCTGAACTGGAAGAAGGCGCTCAATACAAGTTTGAATTAAAAGGACCAAATGGCGAAGGCTTACCACACAAAGCTGACCCATGGGGTTTCTACTCTGAGCAATACCCATCGTTCTCATCCGTGACTTACGATCACGCTCGTTACGAGTGGCAAGATACTCAATGGCAGAATCGCCCTGTAACGCAAAAGCGCAAAGAAGCGCTTTCGTTCTACGAACTTCACGCAGGTTCTTGGAAGCGTAACGCTGAAGGTGAATTCTTAAATTATCGCGAGCTTGCAGCAGAGCTGATCCCATACCTAACGGATCTTGGCTACACGCACGTTGAACTAATGCCAGTTTCAGAGCACCCATTCTATGGCTCTTGGGGCTATCAGCCTGTTGGTCTATTTGCACCGACTAGTCGTTTTGGTTCTCCGGATGATTTCAAATACTTCGTCGATCAATGTCACCAAGCGGGTCTTGGCGTTGTTCTGGACTGGGTTCCAGCTCACTTCCCAAGTGATGATCACGGCCTAGCAAACTTCGATGGTACGCCATTGTTCCATGATCCAGATCCGCGTCGCGGTTGGCATCAAGATTGGAACTCGTACATTTACGATTTAGGTAGAGAGCATGTTCGTCGTTTCTTAGTTTCTAATGCACTGTACTGGTTCGAGCAATTCCACATTGATGGCATTCGTGTTGATGCAGTCGCTTCGATGCTCTACCTCGATTACTCGCGCAGCCATGATCAATGGATTCCGAACGCAGACGGCGGCAACGAAAACTATGACGCCATCGCAACCCTTAAGTGGATGAACGAAGAAGTGTACAAGCACTTCCCGAATGCGATGACGATTGCCGAAGAATCGACGGCTTTCCCAGGTGTTTCTGCCCCCACTTTCATGGGCGGCTTGGGCTTTGGCTTTAAGTGGAACATGGGTTGGATGCACGATAGCTTGTCTTACATCCAAGAAGATCCAATCAACCGTAAGTATCACCACGATACGATTACCTTCCCACTGGTGTACGCACACAGTGAGAACTACGTATTGTCTCTGTCTCATGATGAGGTGGTTTACGGTAAGGGCTCTATCCACAACAAGATGCCGGGTGATGAATGGCAGCAAACGGCAAACCTGCGTGCTTATATGGGTTACATGTATGCGCAGCCGGGTAAGAAGCTGAATTTCATGGGTGCAGAATTTGGTCAGACGGCCGAATGGAATCATGACGACCAACTGCAATGGTTCTTGCTGGATTACGAACGTCATCAAGGTGTTCAGCGTTTAACGAAAGACCTGAATAATCTGTACCGCTCTGAAGCTGCAATGCACGATCTTGATTTTGATCCGAAAGGGTTTGAATGGCGTCTACAGGATTCTGCAGAAGCGAGCATTCTTGCGCATGAGCGTATCAGTGAATCTGGTGAGCGTGTATTAGTTGTCTCTAACTTTACGCCAGTGCCTCACGAGCATTTCCGCTTAGGTGTTCCTGCAAAAGGTGAGTACTCACTGCTGTTGAATACAGACTCTGTCGACTATGCAGGCAGCGGTTTTGAAGTGAAGCAGACAGCTGAGATTGAATCAGTAGAAAGCGAAGGATTAGACACTTCGATTGAGCTACGCTTACCTCCGTTATCGACCGTTTTTTACAAGCTAAATTAGGTCTATAAGTTGAGCAGGTCATCGCTGCTCACTTTTCTGAAAGTCTAAAAAAGGGAACCCTAGGGTTCCCTTTTTCTAATTCAGTAAGCTGGCGAGTGTTACTTGAAGTTGGTGAGATAGAACATTGAGCGTCCGACTACCATTTCAAGGATTCGAACTGAGTCGTTGCCGAAACTATCCCACATCTTTTCACGAAATTCGCCGTTTGAGCTGAGGTTAAATTGCTCAGGGTTCTTTATTTGCGAAGCATGGAAAAACATCAATTTAATCACGTATCGAAACTGCTCATTATCGAGAGCGGTTTGCCAAGACTGGATAAAAAGCGCTTCCGATGAAAAGTCTAGACTGTCTATAACGATCGATAGCATGTGTTCGTGAAGTACTGAACGAATAGCGCGGGTCGACGGATAATAGCCCTGAAGCGTCGTTAAACTAATGCCAATTTCTTGAGCAATCCTTGCATAAGTTAGTGCTTCATGTCCTTCAGCCAGAAAAAGGTTTAGTACGATGTTATCGTAGTTTTTTTGATTTTCTAATTTCTGTACTTGAGTTATTCGAGCCATTACAAATCTCTATTGAGTGTAACATTCTGTAAACACAGTATATTAAGAGTTTCTGAATTAAATCTCAAACTCCAAGGGTAAATAACTGGTCAATTTATCGTTAAATATAGTCAGTATTGTGTCATTGGTTCAATTATCAATCAGATTCTGGCATAAACAAAAACACCGCCCTATTGAGCGGTGTGTTATTTAAAGTCTTTGTTTATCTTTGCTAATTCAGATGACTAGAACGGATACCAAAATAACTGCGGCTCTAGAATGCGTTTCGCAATGGCTAACACCACGATAAAAGCGATGACACTTAAACAAAAAAAATCGATACGTTTCAAAGGTGCATAGCTATACCAAGTGCGTGCTTTGTGTCGACCAAAACCTCGTAATGTCATTGCGTTAGAGATCTCGTCTGCGCGGTCCAAACTAGAGAAAATGAGCGGGCCTAGAACCTTAGCTACATTTTTGATTCGAGTAATTAGGGGCGCTTTCTTTGAAAGCTCTACACCACGAGCCTGTTGAGCATGCATGATATTGATGAAGTCTTTTTTAACTTCTGGCAAGTAACGCAGTGTTAAGCTGACTGCATAGGCGATCTTGTAGGGAACACCGATACGGTTGAGGCTAGCTGCAAACTCAGTTGGATGCGTAGTGAAGACAAAAATCAACGCTATCGGGAACATGCTCATGTACTTGAGCGTCACAGTGACTAAGTAAAACAGAGTCTCTTGGCTCAACGAGTAGTTACCCGGTAATGTCAGCAATAAGGTCTCGCTGCCGATGAGCTCAGTACCTTGCTGTGGAGCCAGTAGATACATGAACAGAGCATTTAGGCTTAATACACTCGCCGTTCCTAATAACAAAGGCTTATACACGCGTACAGGCACATTGGTCAGCTTTAGCAGGTATAAACCAGTCACAATAAGCAGTGCAATCAATCTTAGGTCGAACGTAGTTAAGACCACGGTTACCCAAGCTAAGAAGAGCGCAAATTTGGTGATGCCGTTGAGTGCATGAAGCGGTGATTTTGTATCAATGTAATTGATGCCAAATTTTACTTTTGATGCGTTCATTGAGCGCTTCTCTCGTAGTCGATGAAGTACTGCATAAACGCATTGGTGTCGTCGATTTTCATCATAGTCGCGAGTTCATAAATGCTGGTGGTACAAAGGTTTGCACGTTCTAGAAGTGATGGTTGACTAAATACTTCCGTCATCGCTGCATTCGCAATCAACTTGCTGTCTGCGATTACGATCGAACGTGTGGTGTACTCGAGAACGAGGTGCATGTCGTGTGAGATGATCACAACAGTAATACCCAAATCACGGTTAAGCTTTTGGATGAAAGCCAGCATGGATGTGTAGTTACGGTAGTCTTGACCTGCTGTCGGCTCATCTAAGATAAGAAGCTCAGGTTCCAGCACTAAGATAGAAGCGATGGTTACACGTTTTTTCTGGCCGTAGCTCAGAGCTTCGATGGGCCAGTGGCGGAACTTGCTCAGCCCACACAGCTCAAGAACATGCTCTACTTTTTCTGTGATCAGCTCTTCTGCAATATTGCGGTTACGAAGACCAAAAGCAATCTCGTCAAAAATCATATGATGCGAGATCATATGATTCGGGTTCTGCATCACGACACCGACTTTCTGGCTTCTTTCAAAGATAGAAAGCTCAGATAGGTCTTCACCATTTAGATAGGAAGAGCCTGAATCGGCATCGATCACACCCATGATGAGTTTAGTTATGGTTGATTTACCCGAACCGTTTTTGCCCAGAATCGAAACGAACTCACCTTTGCCAATCTTGAAACTCACATCTTCGAGTGCGTTCTTCTCGCCGTCGTAAGAATAAGTTAGACCATGAACTTCGAGTAAAGGTGGGTACTGCTTCTCTGCTACCGGGGCTGGGCGCTCAGCAAACCATGCTTGAACAGCAGGGCGGAACCTTTTGTAGTCTAAAGCCTTGAGGTTTGACAGCTTGTCTTCGCTGGTTAATGGGGCTTTTGCCGCCTTAAGCGCCGACAAGTAAAGCGGTTCGCGAATACCGTGTGTATCAAGTAATTCAGAAGCCAAGATTTCATCGGGTGTCGTGTCAGCAACGATTTCACCACGTTCCATTAAGATCACGCGGTCGATATCGCGATGTAGGACATCCTCGAGGCGGTGCTCGATAATCACGATGGTCTTGTTGGTTTCTTTATGCAGCTGATCGATGATCTCAATCGTTGCTTTACCCGTTTTCGGGTCAAGGCTTGCTAGAGGCTCATCAAACAGCAAGATATCAACGTCATCAACTAATATGCCCGCTAACGATACTCGTTGTTTTTGACCACCAGAAAGGTCATGAGGTGAACGCTCAAGCATGTCCGCTAGGTCGACCATTTTTGCCGTCGACTTAACTAACGGGTACATGTCAATGTTCGACATCAACTGGTTTTCGAGTGCGAAAGCGATATCTTCACCGATACTCAAACCCACAAACTGGCTGTCAGTATCTTGTAATACCGTGCCGACTTGCTCGGTATAATCGTGCATCGAAAACTCAGATATATTCTTGCCGTTTATCTCTAAAGAGCCCGACACCTCACCTTTGATTGCATGAGGTATCAGACCATTGAGACACTGACCTAGGGTAGATTTACCACTACCACTTGGTCCAATAATGACGATTTTCTCTCCTTTCTCTATCCTTAGATTGATATTTTTTAGCGTCGGTTTATCCAGCGACTCATATCTAAAAGAGAAGTTCGAAAATGCTATAGTCATTATCGCTTATGCCTCAGTCAGGTTGCGGCTTTGTTTGTTGCGTTTAGCGACTGATTTTAGGATCAGGAAGCCCACAACAGCGATCAGAACGGTGTTACCCGCTGCGATGATAGACAGTTGAGTGAAGACTTTAGTAAACGGTTCTGCGTATAGGATGGTGTCAAGGAACGCAGAGCAGCCATAGCCAACAACGTTACCTGCAAGGGCTAGTATCACGAACAACACAAAATCTTTCATTGGCAGTTCGCCTTGTTGAAGACGGTTCTTAGTCATCATCGGGAATAAGCCGATAACCATGCCTACGATACCTGAGCCTAAAACCCAAGTTAACCACACGCCCCAGCCTGCGAACAGATCCGTTACCCAGTGACCGATAAAGCCAACTAAGAAGCCAACAATAGGGCCGAACAAAACAGAAAACAGTGCTAGGACTGCCATCGCTGGTTTCAATGTCGTGTTCGCAAACACTGGGACACCAAACATAGGTAAACCACCAATGCCGTACAGTGCCGCACCAATGGCAATAACGACCACTGTTTTAGCTGAAAAGTTCATAGATAACCTCGAATACTGAAAGATAAAGCTTAATAAAGAACGAATATTCGCCATTATTAATATGCGTCTCAATGAGAACGTTTTTTGGGCAAATATAAAAAATAAGGCGCGCATTATACAGTAGAACCCTTCCATAAGGGAAGGTAAGTGTCTAGATGTCTAAAATTCCATCTGAACACCTAAATATCGTGTAAAAAGCGCAATTTTACGGTTAATCAAGCAACAAAAAAGCCAGAGCGGGTCTGGCTTTTTCATTCGCCTTAACAATGTGTTAAGCGGGTTCGTCACATATCTACGACCGTTTAGTGGTCTAGGTATAGATAGTTTTGCCAACTCTTCATGCGAATAAGGACCTTACGCATGATAGATACGTGGGTGAAGCTGTCGGAATAAACGGCAACTTCAACCGCAGTACCCATAGGTAAATGGTAGTCAGACAGATCATCAGTGATGCTCAATTTAACAAACACACGACCACTGGTACGCAACGCATCAGTACCTAGAAGCGCGCCTCTAGCTTGGAATTGGCTCTCACCAATAGCTGGAATCACTTCATCAATACGTCCTTTGAATATCTTCCCTGGTAATGCTCTAAACAAGAACTCAGCTTCGTAACCCGGTTGTAGGCGTTGTAAGGAGTTTTGTCTGAACGCTGCGGTATAGAATTGTTCTTCTGTGTGAACAAAGGTCATCACAGGAGCTAAAGGAAGCGGTACTGCCATAACGCCTGGGCGCAATGCTAGTTGCGTAACGTATCCGTCAGTGGGAGCTCGAACCACGGTTTGCTCTAAATCAAACTGAGCTTTACGCAATTCGGCCAATAAGCTTAAAACGGCTGTATTCTCGCCACCAATTTCAGACTCTAGGGCAATTTGTGCTTGTTCTAGATTAGCATCTGCCACTTTCACGGCGGCTTCCGACGCCTTGTAAGCTTGTCTGCGAGTGTCTAATTGTTGTTCGGTAAAGGCTCCGCTGTCATAACCGCGCTTGTAACGAGAGAATTCACGTTGGGCTTTATCTCTCTCTGCGATGGCTTTGATTTTTGCAGCCTCAGCTTCAGCCACTTCAGATTCCATTCCAAGCGCACCTTGGCTTGCTTCCTTTACTTTAGCTTCTAATCTTGCAACTTCAGCTTCGAATGGAACTGGGTCGATTTTGAAAAGAATATCCCCTTCCTTCAGAGGTTTGTTTGCCTCTACTGGCACTTCGATAACTTTACCCCTAACGCCTGAAACGACTGGTGTTGTTGAGTAAACTTGATTACCAATTTGCGTGAAAGGGTGGTTGTAGTTCATCAGTAGGATCAAAGTACCTATGATGACGACACCACCAAGAACGGCGGTAGGTACTGTCCATTTATTGAGCGGGATATTAAATACTTTGAAGATGGTGATACAAAGTGCCGCATAGGTCATTATCAGCAGTAAATCCATTACTTAGCCTCCTGATCTTGAACGTTGTTTGTCTCTTTCTCTGGACTGTTTTGCTCAGTACCGGCTTGCTTGAGCTGTGCGATTTCTTCCTGAAGGGTACTCACTTGATCGATGAGAATATCGACGCGATGATGAATATCGTGTTGCTCTTCTTCTATTTTAGCGAAGCCCCAACCACGATCTTTACGCCACAGCGTTGCCCAGATCCAAAGGAAGGGCCAAATAGCGTGTAAGGTGAATAGGCTAACCCAACCTGAGACATGAATAGCATCTTGATGAGGGTGGTTGCGTTCTTTCGCAATTTCATAGGGAATATCGTGAATAACGATGATGCCGTAAAAGATAACCAATGCTACGAAAATCAGTAGACCGAGTGCAAAGTAGTCTAAAAACATAACAGATCCTTGTAATGTTAGATATTAGTTATAAATATACTACGCTATCATCCAAGTAATTGTTATAAAAATGATTTACCGAGTTGAAAATAATGTGTTGTCGCTTCTAATGCGAATAAAAGCATTGATGAATCTTATAAATTCTCATCGCGTTTGAAGAGGTTATTTCGGCTTTCTGGTTTGTATTTAAGCTGAAATGATGACAGTTAAGATTCTAACTGACGGGCATAACCACAAGGGACAAATACGGATGTATATAGGTGAATTGGCGGCCATTGGCGCTGCAATTGTGTGGGCATGTGCGACATGGATCTATGGACAATTTGGACATCGCTTCACTGCGATGCAATTGAACATTGTTAAGGGTGTAGTGGCGTCAGGGATGATGTTGCTGGTAATGCCTTTTATCCCGATGCCGGAGTTTGAACTGAGCACCAACCATTTTCTGATATTGGCAATTTCAGGGGTGATTGGCATTGCGATTGGAGATAGCGCCTATTTTGCAGCGTTGAAAAGAATCGGTGCCAATAAGACGTTGTTACTGGAATCTTTAGCCCCGCCTCTTTCTGGTGTGTTGGCATTAATGTTCCTTGGCGCTGTATTGACAGTGCAAAGCTGGCTCGGTGTCGTGATTACAACACTGGCGGTGACCTTCGTTGTCTTCCAACCATCAAAATCGGCGAGCGGTGAATCGAATGACCAAGCGCAGTGGGGTGGCATTGGTTATGGGCTTGTGGCGAGTGTCTGTCAGGCATCTGGTGTGGTTATCTCTCACTACGCGCTAGTGGCGGGTGACATTCCACCATTGTTAGGTGCACTGATTCGCCTGACGATTGGCGTGTTTGCCGTGATGCTGATTATCCCTTTCGTTGAAAAGAAGCCGTATTCATCGATAAAAAGAGATTTATGGGAAATGACCAAGCTCGATAAACTTTGGTTATTAGGGGCAATCTTTGTCGGGACGTTTCTCGCTTTATGGCTGCAACAAGTGGCGTTGAAAAATGCCAACCCTGCGATTGCACAAACGTTGATAGCGACCAGCCCGGTCTTTATTTTGGTGATTTATGCGCTGAAAGGGGAGAAGGTGTCAAAGCAAAGTATCATAGGCACACTTGCCGCCCTTGCGGGAATTTCTTTGTTCTTTTATCAATAAGATGTTGGTTTTAGCTACAGAGCTACAGAGCTACAGAGCTACAGAGTGACATGCCACTACTCTGTACAAACTTGATTACGGCCGTTGGCTTTAGCTCGGTATAGCGCTTTATCGGCACGGTAGAAGGTACGTTGAGTATTCTCTCCGTCACGATGCAAAGTGATACCGATACTCACGGTCAAACCGCGCTCCCCAAGTATCTCATGCCAACCGAATTGGAAGATGCGCTCTCGATAATTTTCAGAGTGCATTTCTGCTTTAGGAAGATCAGTGTTCTCTAGAATGACGAGGAACTCTTCTCCGCCAAACCTGACACACGACGCGCCTCTAAACTTAAAGTATGAACGCAGCTCTTGAGACACACTAACAATCGCTTTATCACCCACTAAGTGACTCAGTTCATCATTGATAGACTTGAAGTGGTCAATATCGATAACCATCAGTGCGAAAGAGGTATCGTGCAGCAGCATATCTTTCAGTTTCACATCTAACCAGCGACGGTTGTGTAACCCTGTCAACGGATCGGTGAATACGTCTTGTTGGAGTTGAGCCACCGCATTCTTGTGTTGTTCAGTTGTCTCTTTGAGCTCTTTGTTCTCTTGTTCAGATAGAATGAGTTTGAGTTGTAACTCAAAACGGGACAGGCGGCGTAGCTGGCTTGCACCGAGTTCACTGATCGGGATCTGCTTCATCAGATCGGTTTCAATTCGGTAGCCTTTTTTCTCATAGCTTAGCGCTTCTTGAAAACGCCCTTGATTCATACACACATCACTTAGCGAATCGTAGAATCGCTTTGCAAGTACTGGCGACGAGTAGGCTTTCACGCGTTTGTCTGTGCTCGACAAAATCATGCTCGCGTAGTCTTGCTTGCCGGTTGCACTTAGGCAATGTGCTAGCTCTAGACGAGTCATGGTCGCAAGCCAGCTTGCTTGAGTGCTATTGGCTGGGTATTGAACCTTAGACAGGCAGCGTAGCGCTTCATGGTATTTTTTCTTAGCGCGCAGCACCTTCGCTTGGTAAAGCAATATTTGAGCTGTGAGCAACTTGTCACTCACTAAAATACTTAATTCTTCGCACTCATTCAGTAAATCGCTAGCCGCTGTAATGCGATTGAGTAGAAGCAAGCTTGCTACCATATGCAGCTTGAATTTGAGGCGAAGTGAGCGACTGCTTATCGCATGGTCTATGCTGCTGATTTTTTGATAGTAGCGAAGGGCTCTGTTGTGATCGCCATAGGAATCACACAGGTTGCCCATGCCTAAAATGGCTAATACATATTCATCGATATGGCCGTGTTCAACCGCGATTGTCGATGAACTGACGAATTCATTGAGTGCTGAGGTGTAATCACCAATTTCAACTAAGCGGTCACTTAGGCTGGTTTTGACTGTCAGAATGTCTTCGATATCGGCAGGAAGGTGGAGCAGATCGAGTGCTCGTCTCAACTCTTCGATACTGGTTTGATTTTGTTGTAACTCGGCACGGTATTCAGAGCTAATGATATAGCAGTGCGCTTGCTCTGTTTGCGTTGTTGAAACGTGCTGACGAATGTGGTTCCAGAAGATGATCGCTTCTTCACCTGATACTGATGAAGGGTCTAAACCGGCGTCTGTGATCTTGCTTAATAGAGTTTCCATTATTCTATTACCTCAGCATCGTCTTCTTCGAGTTGTTCAAGCGTGAACGGGAACGTCAAAATATCATTGAGGCTGACGGTCGGTTTCGAACCCTTTAATCCTTTTCTATGCCATGGATAGATATCGAGCATGGTACTGAGAGTTTGGAAGGTTTGCTCTGCAGCTTTGCCTTTTTCGGAAAGCATAAGAGCCACACGTTCAGAGCTTAGTCTTGCGATGAAGTCATTCTGGTTACATAAAGCATGAGCAATCTCGGTACAGACATCTAAGTAATCAGTATCGACATGATGGAACATAATGATGCTGTGGTTTGAACGTTTAAGCTCTGTCTTGAACAGCACCAACTTTTCCCACCAAAAGGTTTCAGAGACAACATAAGAGAGGTGCTTCTCAGGATCGTACTCGTGCTGACCGCGAATACGATTAATCAGTTTTCGTGCTCTCTGTTCAAGCTGGCGTTTTGAACTTCGCGCTTTATCTAACCCAACGCGGGTCGTTTGCTCTTTGAGCATGCCGATAGAATATTGACGGTACTTTTTAAAGGCGACGAGCGCGGCTTGGAAGTCTTGGTTTTCTTCCGCCACCAAGGATTGTTGGTAACAGATTTGGCTCAGCAACTCACCATTATCGAACTCGTTTGCGGATTGTTCTGCGAGCCTGAGTAACTCCGCCGCTTGTTCTGGTCTTTTTCTCAGGAGCTCTAATCGCGCTCGGCTGATGTATGAGTGCGCCTTCATCCAAACTAGGTTGTGTTCAACGGCCAGATTGTGCGCTTTGGCCGTGGCGCGCTCTGCGTCATCTAAGCGTTCAAGACCAAGTAGGGCAAGGCCTCTAAAGTCCCACACCTCTGCATGCCAAGTGTTATCTTTATGGTCTTTTAATGCTTCTTCTGCACCGTCTAATACCGATAGCATTTCAACATAGTTGTTGAGCAGGTAGTAATCCCACGCGAGCAGTATTCTGGCTTTACCCTCTAACCAACCAATACGGCTGTTGTTAGCCACTTTAACGGCAAGTTGGTGGGTTGAACGTGCAAGTTTATATTCGTGGGTCATTCGCCAAATATTGCCAAGGCCAATGAGGCATTCAATTTGAATTTCGACTTCATCAACCAACGCGGACTGCTCTAAGGCATTGATCCAAAACTGTTGGGCGGAGTAATACTTGGCTTGTCCCCAGAACTGGAGCGCGTGTAAATGGAGGATTTCAGGGAGAAAAAGGTCGGTATCTAATCGGCTTTGGCGCTTGTAGGCTTCCTTGATGTATTTTAAACCTTTTTGGTAATCCATCAGGTTCCAGCTACATCTTGCCATTAACATTAATGACTGGATGGCACCCTCTTCAAACAGAACTTGCTCTGATCGGACTAGGCACTGTTGGGCAATCTCTAGGATCACCGATGGCTCAGAGTCGACACGAGTTTTGAGTTTTTCTAATTCTGTTTCAAGAAGGTACTGATTTTTGTCCAAGACTTACATCCATGATTATCGAACATATTGATAACACAATCATTATAAGAGTGTAATTTGAGATAAGCACCAATTATCTTTCGTAGAGCGTCAAAGGAACATCGATCTTTTCTAATTATGGGTGTTACCTCATATTGTCGCTTTAAAATCAATGAGTTCCCGAATAATTACCTAGAGGCTTTGTTGCTATGAAAGTAGTTGCTTTAGAGTTAATGGCAGCTCCGCTACGCCTAAGCGTTGTGCTGCCGTGAGCCCTTGCTTATCTTGGTAGCACAGATTGTGCCAAGCTCTAAATATGTCGAGCAATGGAAGAATGCCCCCAGGACGAAGCTTACGTCTGGGCTCATTAATAAAGCTATCAAATAACAGCTGAAAGCGCTGTTGATAGAACTTAGTTTGTTGAATTGAGGCCGTGTTAAACCACTGTTTTGGTTCTGGATTGTTACCGGTTAGGTAGCAGATACCTTTCTGGTTATCACCCTGATTCGCAATAGCCCAACGATCTCGCCACCAACTCATGTGAACGATGTCGATCTTTTCAAAACTTTGATCGTCTTGCCAGCCAGAATCTTCTTCGACATACATAAGGTCAATATTTTGACTCTGAATGCGCGGCAAACATACGCTTAAAGCGGCAGATCTTAGTAATGGATCTTGTGGCATATAGATGGCGACATGCTTGTCTTCGTTACACATATCCAACACATGTAAGAAGTGAGCATAAGAGGTATAAGGCGGTCGAATGAGTGCACCCTTTGAAGGGTAGCTAAATGTGGTGAGGTTACCCATAGGGTCCTCAACGTTACCTCTCGCAAGAATCACTTGGTACTGCTGTTCAATGCGCTCTTTTAGTTTGTCAGAGGGCTGAGGCAGTTCGAGGTTCGCTTCTGAAGAGTGCTCCTTGGATACAAATCGTGCCACATCATCATAAGGGTTGTGGTCGACGTTTCCTGATGGTTCTTCATTTTGAGAGTAGTTAACGTGTTGGCAAAGTATATAGCCAGAATGCGCCTCGCCCGTCGCTATCCACACCACACCGTTGTTACTTTGTGGTTGCAGACGCTGGTAGTGAGATGCGAATTCGTAATCTTTCGCATGGTTAACCCATCGTGCATCGATCATCGCTAATTTACGACGACAACGGCTCGCGATATGGTCAACATGATCATAGAAAGTCTTTGGATTGATCTCCAATTTTCGGCAGATTTCACGTACGGAATAGCCCATGAACAGTAAGCCCATGAGGTTCTCTTGAAATTGGAGTTTTTTGTTGGATCCAGACCATTTATCAACGAAGGTTGATTGGCAGTCTTTGCATCGATAACGCTGCCTGTCGCCACTGTAGCCGAAGGCATGATAAAGATGTTTATGGGTATGAACCGATAAGCCGAAATTATCGCAATCATCATTACGACAAGCAGGGAGCCCATCGCTGTGAAGTTGTCTTAGGCGATGAAGTTCGCTTAACACTTCACGGTTGTTAAGTAAGGGGGGGAAAGCTCCACATTCACGACAAACCATCGCTGGACGCTTAGGGTTCGCGTGTTGCAAAACATACCGTTTTGCATCGCTCAAGCCAAAGTTGTCACACGCCAATGTTTTACAAAAGTTGAGTTGCAAACCATCCGCATCTTTTGGCAGCTTGTCGTTAGACACGATCTCCCCCTCGGGATTATTTGAGCAGCCAAGCGAGCCTGGCTGCGGGGTAACGCTTTTCAATGTATCTTTGATCAAATCGTTAGATGTTGATTGCTGTCTCTAGAGCAACTTTCATCATGTCGTTGAAAGATTTTTGACGCTCTTCAGAACTTAGTTTTTCACCACGGATGATGTGGTCAGATACTGTTAGGATAGTTAGTGCTTTAGCACCAAGGTCTGCAGCAACACCGTAGATACCAGCCGCTTCCATATCAACACCTAGGATGCCTAGCTTTTCCATTTTTTCGAAAAGGTCAGCTTCTGGAGTGTAGAAAAGGTCTGCAGAGAATACGTTACCAACTTTAACTGGAACTTCTTGTGCACGAGCTTGGTTTACTGCTTCTTCTAGAAGACCGAAATCAGCGATAGCAGCGAAGTCGTGGTTGTTGAAACGAATACGGTTTACTTTTGAGTCAGTAGATGCACCCATACCGATAACAACGTCCATTAGTTTAACGTCGTCACGTACTGCGCCACAGCTACCTACGCGAATTACGTTTTTCACGCCGAACTCAGCGATTAGCTCGTGTACGTAGATGCAACATGATGGGATACCCATACCGTGGCCCATTACAGAAACTTTCTTACCCTTGTAAGTGCCTGTGTAGCCAAACATGTTGCGAACGTCACAAACTTGCTTCACGTCATCAAGGAATGTTTCTGCAATGTATTTTGCGCGAAGCGGGTCGCCCGGCATAAGTACTGTTTCTGCGAAATCACCAGCTTGAGCATTAATATGAGGTGTAGCCATGGTCGTTCTCCAAAGTTTAAACGGTAATTATAGGAACAGGATTTAATCAATTACCGATTCTGTTGAATTGAATTCGTTTTGTTGAGGCAATATTAGCGAGTTAGAACGTGGCTCCATGAGACTTTAGTCACAAAACAGGTCTGCCATTATAGTTTTATTAATATTGATAACCAAATATGTTGAAAGCGTAAAGGCAATCGATTTTGTATGGGTAAATTGCAAGCGAATGAGAGGAAAAGGCCTACACATAAACTTGTTGCCTATCAGTTTCGAGACAACAATACGTTGTAGAGACGTTTGATCAGAGATAATCTAAACTTTGATAAAAGACAAACCAAGGATTTGTATGTCGTATTGCGTTAAACCGACGCCTTTGCCGTCAATGAAAACACGACTTCACAGAGCGGCGTCGCTTGTTGTAAGAACCACTTTGCTTGCCAGCGGGATAGCTTCATCGTGGGTGTCTGCTGCAACCTTTGAATTGCCACCGACAGAAAGCCGCATTGTGGGCAGAATCCAGCAGCATGAAGTGGCGGCGGGCGAAACCTTGGCCATCATTGCCAAGCAATACGATATTGGTTTTCTCTCTTTAATGGCAGCTAACAAAGGGGTGGATCCTTTTCTTCCCGCGGAAGGCTATGTGTTAAGCATTCCAAGCCGCTTGATTTTGCCTGACACCCCAAGAAAGGGGATCGTCATCAATCTTGCTGAGTTAAGGTTGTATTACTTTGAGCCCGAGAAAAATCAGGTGCATGTTTTCCCTGTCGGCATCGGTCGAGTTGGGCGCGATACTCCCGAGATGATCACCAAGATAAGCCAAAAAAGACCGAATCCAACATGGACACCACCAAATTCAATCCGCAAAGAGTATCTTGAAAAGGGCATTGAGTTACCGAGAGTGGTTCCTGCTGGGCCAGAAAACCCATTGGGCGAGTACGCTCTGAGGCTTGCTTATGGCGCTGGCGACTATTTGATCCATGGTACTAACAAGGACTTCGGAATAGGTTTACGAGTTAGCTCTGGTTGTATCCGAATGGAACCTAAAGACATTGAGTGGCTGTTTGAGCAAGTGAACCGTGGTGAACAGGTCACTATTATCAATGAGCCGATTAAGGTGTCATTAGAACCAGATAGAAGTGTGTTTGTTGAAGCGCACGAACCATTAACTCGAAGTGACGGCTCAAAGAAATCATTACAGATCCCTGTGGAACTAAAATGGTGGCTTGAAGACGCAGAACTGCCAAATTCAAAGGCGAAAGCGGTTATCTTTGCTCAAAACGGCGTGCCTGTAGAAATAGCACCACCTGTGATTGAGTTTTAATTCGATGGCCTCTTCTGTAATAGGGAGCGGTTTTATCTTGTCTACTCGCATTAGTACCTTCTACTCGAATTAGTATCGCCCAAAAAAAAGCACCACATCCGATAAGAAGTGGTGCTGTCTATATACTGCTTTTTGCGACTTATTTAATTTACAGCTTAATCGCGATTAGATCTCAAACTACTTAGTGTAAGACTCAGCGATGTTATCGATGCGTTCGTTAGCACGATCCGCTTCTTCTTTCGCTGCCATAGCGGCAGCTTCTGCTTCTTGAGCCTTCATTTCTGCGGCTGCTTTGTCACTCTTAAGTGCTTCAACTTCGCTTGTAAGTTGAGCCACTTGGTTAGTTAGTTGATCCATTTCTGACACTGCAGCTTCTTCTGGCTCTGAAGAACAACCGGCTAGAATGAAAACTGATGCTGCAGCTGCGATTAACGTCTTATTCATAAGAACTCCTTGCTTATTTATCATCAAAAGATGCGCTATACATTCTTTATCATATAGTCGCTTCATTAATGATTGTAGCGACTAATTTTTTAACTGCAAAAACAATAACTAAAGAAATTGCTAAATTTTTGAGGTAATTAGCTAAGCATCACGTTCTGTCTCACTTATGAGATGAAGGATTTAGAGACGACTTGAAGGTGTTTTTGGAGGGCCACCCCTTTGCTAGCAATGCATACAATGTTCTAGCTAAAGATAGATAAAGGGATAAATTTACTGTGATCTCTATCCTTATAAAGTACTTTCGCGGTATCATGTCACGTTAAATTAATTTTATTCAATACCATCATGACTGGAGAGTCCTTTGCACTTTAAAGATTTAGGCTTAGATAACCGCTTACTGAAGAACTTAAAACATTACGACTTCAAGAAGGCGACAGAGATCCAATCAAAAGCGATCCCTGTTGCTATTGCTGGTAAGGATCTATTGGCTTCATCAAAAACGGGATCAGGAAAAACATTGGCGTTTGTGTTGCCAATGATACATAAAGCATTAAAAACAAAAGCGTTTTCTGCTAAAGATCCTCGTGGTGTAATTTTGGCTCCTACTCGTGAGCTAGCGAAGCAAGTTTACGGCGAATTGCGTAGCATGCTTGGTGGTCTGTCTTATGAAGCGGCGCTTATCTTAGGTGGTGAGAACTTTAACGATCAAGTTAAAGCACTGCGTAAGTACCCTCGCTTTATCGTAGCGACGCCAGGTCGTCTTGCTGACCACCTAGAGCACCGCTCATTGTTCCTTGATGGTGTTGAAACGCTAATCCTTGATGAAGCAGACCGTATGCTTGATCTTGGTTTTGCTCCAGAACTGCGTCGTATTGCAAACGCGGCTAAGCACCGTCGTCGTCAGACGCTAATGTTCTCTGCAACGCTAGACCACGCTGAAGTGAACGGTATTGCCAATGAAATGCTAGACGCACCTAAGCGTATCTCGGTGGGTGTTTCTAACGAGCAGCACCTTGATATCACTCAGAAATTCTACCTATGTGATCACCTAGATCACAAAGAAGCGATTTTAGACCGTGTACTGGAAGAAGCTGAATACCGTCAGGTTATGATCTTCACAGCAACTCGTGCTGATACTGATCGCCTAACGGATAAGCTGAATGAGAAGAAGCTTAAAGCCGTTGCACTGAGCGGTAACTTAAACCAAACGCAGCGTAATGCGATCATGAGTCAGTTTGAGCGTGCGGTTTACAAGATTTTGGTAACAACCGATGTTGCTTCTCGTGGTATCGATATTCCAAACGTAAGCCACGTAATCAACTTTGATATGCCGAAGCACACCGAAGAGTACGTTCACCGTGTTGGTCGTACTGGGCGTGCTGGTAACAAAGGCGATGCAATCTCTTTGGTTGGTCCAAAAGACTGGGACAGCTTCAAGCGTGTTGAGCTTTACCTTCAACAAGATCTTACTTTCTCTGTGCTAGAAGGCCTAAAAGGTAAGTTCAAAGGTATTAAACCTCGTAAACCTGCGTTTGCTAAAGGCGGTCCTGCGAAGAAGAAAACCAACACTCAAGCGAAGAAAACGCCGAAGAAACCAGTTAAGCGTGATAAGAGCTTCCACCAGAATGTGGCAGTGGGTGATACCGTGTTTATCCCTAAGAAGAAAGTTGCGCCAAAAACTGACGACGAGTAATCACCAGCCAGTTAAAAGTGTTTGTTTGTAAAACTGACATAAATGAAAACCGCCTATGAAGGGCGGTTTTTTTGTATCTGACTTTTGTGCCTAAGAGGTGCTACCTCAAGTTAAAGTTCAACTTGGCGGCTTTAGAAATCAAAAGTCGAGAAAGAAAAAGCTAGGATATGGTCGGCAATGTATTTATGCGTGGCGGTGGTTGGGTGGGTCACGCCCCAAAAGACATAACTGTCTGAACCATAGGTCGCACAATCATTGGTTAAGCTGTGGCTTTTCAGGTAGTCGGCCGCTGAGCTTCTATTGAGATTAAGACAAGCATCACTCGAGTTTCGAAAGCCGTGCTGTTCGGGGTTATCGGTAATGCTGGCGAACAACGCACTCGCATCGAACAACACCACATTTTTCCCCATATCTTGGTAATACTCGGCTTGAGCTTTGATGAACTGGTTAAATTCTAAGATCTTGCCACGAACTTTTATGATCTCTTGTTCGGTAGAGTATTTGAATTGAGGGGCTTTGGTCGCATCGGGTAAGGTGAACAGCAAGATATTGTTCGCACCAGATTCCGTTAAGCGGATCAGCGCGCTACTGAAATCAGCTTTTACATCGGCGACTTCTCGGTTGTAGTTCATGAAGTCATTGAGACCAAACTCTAAAGTAAACAGTGAGTTTTCCGGGCGATAGTTTTTGGCGACTTTCATGTAGGTCAGATAAGAGGTTACTTGATCATAAACACCAGTCAATGCCACGTATTGGTTGGTACCTGCGGCGCCACCCACAGCCCAGTTATACAGAGGGACATCTTTCGCTTTTGCTAAATACTCCGTCCAGACTAAACCATTCGAAAAGTGCCCTAAAAACCAAGAATCTGCGTTGGGGAAAACCCATTGAGAGCCATTAAAAAGATTACCAGTGTCGGACAGGCTATCGCCAAAGGTGACAATACGGTTGATGCTATTGGCTTGAAAAGCGTTGTCGTTGGTCCAGATGGAGTGATTGTAAGAGAAGCGATTATCTGCGGCAAAGTAGGTGATGTCAGCGGCGTCATGTTGGATGTCGAGCGTTTGTTCGCAACGCTGTTTGATTTCAGATTGAGGCGCATCACTGTAGAACATGTTTTTGAAAGAAACAGAAGACCACCAATATCCGTTGATCGTGTAGTATTCACCATTCTCTTTCTTTGCCCACTTCCAGTCGGTGGCCGGAGAGTCATGAGAGGCATCGGTTCGATACCAACATCGAACGTACGAATAGGTCTCTGAGCCTTGTGTACTGAGTACTTGTGCGGATGTTATGGATTCAGGAGTTGGTATTGAGTCTTCAGCGGCATAAGCGCCAAAAGGCAGGGCTAACGTGAGTATTAAAGCCGTATTTTTCATCACTGTATTCTCTTTTATATTTAGATGAGCCAAACAAAAACGTTGTTGCTTGTTGCTTGTTTCTTGCTGATAACTGGATAAGTAAATAACTGGTACGACCTATATCTAAAATCAATAATTAACGTCAATACATTCAGGTTTGTGGTGTGTCGTTAATGGCATAAGTATCAAGTTTTCAACGAGTTTATGGTTGAAAAATACCTGTTTCCAAACGGTTATTTGTCGAAAAATTTTGGTTTATTGAGAATTTGGAATTGATATTTGAGTCGGGATATTGAATGAGCAATCTCATTAAGATTAACTAAATGTTAATTTAATCAATTACTTATGGTTTTAGTTTTTATCACGATTCTGGTCGTCTGATGTTCATCGCACCTGTTTAATTCAAGTTCGCCATCACAAATATCAAATCGTTACTTTCTGTTTTATAAAATCATCATCTACGGTTCTTTTACTCATCAGAGGTCTAATCTGTTTAAGGAAAGAGCATTGAAAAAGATATTAATTTGGACGATAGCCTGCCTATCCAGTTTTGGCGTATATGCCGGAACGAGCGCATCAGCATTAGAAGCCAGCGGATACACTGAAACGAAATACCCCATTATGTTGGTACATGGTCTGTTTGGTTTCGATACATTAGCGGGCGTCGACTATTTCTATGGCGTACCTGAATCCCTAACCAAAGATGGCGCGAGCGTATACGTCGCTCAGGTCTCTGCAACCAACAGTTCTGAGGTCCGTGGTGAACAGTTACTCAGCCAAGTTGAAACGCTGTTAGCTGCAACAGGAGCAAGTAAGGTGAATCTGGTTGGTCACAGCCATGGTGGGCCAACGGCTCGTTATGTTGCGTCGGTTCGACCGGATCTTGTTGCTTCAGTGACCAGTATTGGCGGTGTGCATAAAGGTTCTAAGGTTGCGGATCTCGTTAGAGGGAACGTATCTGAAGGCTCTGTCACAGAAGGTATCGCGGTTAAATTAGCGGGTGGGTTAACGACACTGATTAACCTTTTATCTGGTGGAACGGATCTCGACCAAGACGGCCTCGCTTCTCTTGAAGCATTGACCACAGAAGGCTCGCTAGCATTCAACCAGTTTTACCCTGAGGGCGTTCCGACGTCTGAGTGTGGCGATGGTGAGTGGCAAGCAAGTAACGGCGTTTATTACTATTCATGGACAGGATCTTCCACTTTTACCAACCTTCTTGATCCTACCGACGGAGCCATGACAATCCTAGGCTTAGCTTTCAATGAACCTAATGACGGGTTAGTAGGGGCATGCAGCGCCCATTTGGGCAAAGTGATTGGTGATGATTACAAAATGAACCACCTAGATGAGATCAATGGGTTATTGGGGATTCACCACTTGTTTGAAACCGACCCTGTAACTCTATATCGTCAACATGCCAATCGATTGAAGTTGGCTGGTTTGTAGTCTGCAAAGCCGTTTAATAAGAAAACAAGGAAAGTATGATGAAAAAGACCGCCATTTTGTCGATAACCACGATAGCCCTGATGAGTACGGCGGCGGTCTTTTTATATCTAAATAATCAAGATACACATACTGACGACGAACAACGCGTCTCCGCATTGAAAGTTGCCTCTCAGAAAGATACCGATATCGATAACGCATCAGCCAAAGACATGATGGAATACTTCGTGTCCGGTAATACCGAACTAACACTTGAAGATATTCGCGACAATGTGGCAAAACACCATGAGCAATCACAAGCTACGATTGTCGATGAAGCACTGTTTGCCAAGTATCTTGAGTACAAGTCGGCACTGATATCGTTGGACGTGCAGTTAGATACCACATCCATTTCCGTTGATGATCTACGTGCACTCAATCAAGCGCTCCTTGACCTTCAAGCTCAGTTCTTCAATGAAAGCGAGATAAGTATTCTGTTTACGCACGACAACAGAATGAGAGAAATCGCCTTAGAAAAGTTACTTCTGAAACAGGAGGGATTAGAGGATGAAGAATACCAACAAAGACTTGAATCCTATTTATCTGAGCAACCTGATTATGTTCAGTCGAGTCACCAGAATCAGGTGTTACTCCAACAACTCTCTAGCTCTGAAGGTCTCGATGAACAGGGTAAATACTTAAAGAGAAGCGAACTTGTTGGTGAAGAAGCAACCCAAAGACTTGAAGCACTTAATAAACAAAGAGCGGCCTTTGAAGACTCTTTTGAGGTCTACTTGGCAGAACGAAATGATGTTTTGAAAGATTCATTCCTATCAGAAACCGAACAACAAGAGAAGATTGCGCAACTTAGGACTGAACATTTCCCACCAGAACAGCTTAGAAGGGTAGAAGCGATTGAAAGAATTCGAGCTAATGAAACTAAACAGTAAAGTCATTTAGTTTAATTAAGTAAACGATTGCTTATTCTGTAATATGGTAAATTATTGCTTATAGTCAAAACTATCAACTGGTTTTCTTCTTCTGAATAAACATAAATATTCCATAGTAATACAAGAGCAATTCATAATTAATTGACGTATCTATCGTGATTAATATCACATATTTATGTAAATGATAATTGATCTCATTATCGTTTGGGTGCAGTATACGCGAAATTTATTAAATTAGCGTATGGATTTGTTGAGTTTATGAAAGTGTTTGTGTTGTTAGCTTTTACTCTTTTACTGATGGGGACGGTCAGTGCTTCCGATCAGCTCTCTTGGCTTAGAGATGATTCCCGTAGCGCGAGCAACGTACTCAACTATCTTAATCAACAAAATAATAAAACTCAGCAGTATCAAGAACGTATTCGGTTATTGAGTGAATCCTTGCAAGACAATTGGCAGGACAATCGCCCAGAGAGAGCTGACAAACCGTGGTTTGAAATTGGTGGGTATGAGTATGCGATCCTCAATCACAATGGTGAAAGAGTTTTGTCGTCCCGATTGGTTGGGAATGAAGAATCAACGGAGCTACTTAACCTTGACGATCGATCTACCGGTCTTGATTACTATCAGTTAGCTGGCTGGGCATTAAACTCAACCAGAACACAGCTGGCGATCGCCGAAGATGACACAGGATCAGAACAGTACCGAGTCAGTGTTGTTGATCTTAAAACTCGTCAAGTTACCCCAATCGCGCGGAATGTAGACAGTACACTTGCGTGGTCGAAAGACGATCAATCTCTGTATTTGGTTCAACTTGAGCAACAAACTTCGAGACCTTATGCGCTAACGCAATACTTCTTAGACCAGTCAGAACCAAATCAATTAATTGAAGAACCAGATTCTGCGTGGTTACTGTCGTACTACCTTTCAAGTGATACGCAATTTGCTATCGTTCAGGCAAACAATGAAGATTCAAGTGAGCAACGCCTGTTAAATCTTGATACCGGCGAAATCTCTAAACCTTTCTTACCTCGCAGAACTGGCGTGGAGTACTACGTTGATGTTATTGGCTCTCGTTTATTCTCGAACAGTAACCATGCTCGTAAGGGATTTGCTTTTTACTCGGTAGCGCTTAATCAAGCATCAAAAATAGATAATTGGAATGCTGTTTTTGAACCGAGTGATGAATCTAGAATCAGTAACTTTCATCTGTTTGAGTCGGGGCCTGTGATCATCACCCAGACTGGTGCGTCTCAATTTTTACAATTCTTCGATAACGACGGACGTCATCGTTCAAGACAGCTGATAGCAGAACCAGATCAAGTTGCTTGGGTAAGCCAAGTAGGTGACTACCAAAGTAACAAACTGCACATTCGAAGCATGTCTTTAACTCAGCCAGCGAAGTGGGAGCGGCTGAATACTGACACTCTAAAACGAGAGCTCTTCTCTCAAGATCACTACCCTCAATATCAAAAATCTAACTATTATTCCGAGCAAGTCATCGTCAACTCTGGCGGGGTAACGATCCCAGTAACTTTGGCGTATCGCAAGGATAAGCTCACGAAGGATACACCTCTGTTTTTGTACGGGTACGGGGCCTACGGAATGACGATGAAGCCTTATTTTATGCCCCAAATCATTAGCCTACTTGATGAGGGCGTGATTTATGCAATTGCACATGTTCGCGGTGGCGGCTTTTATGGTGATGCTTGGTACCAAGCAGGAAAAGGGGTCAAAAAAGAGAATGCTATCTCGGATTTCATTGCTGTAGCTCGAGATTTGACGACATACGATCAAGGTAGACGCCCAATTTACGCTATGGGTGGAAGCGCTGGTGGCACTCTTGTTGCCGCAGCATTAAATCAGGCTCCTGACTTGTTTAATGGTGCAGTCCTTAAAGTCCCCTTTGTCGATGTCGTGAACAGCATGTCTGATTCTGTAATACCTCTAACGGCTCAGCAGTATGGTGAGTGGGGTAATCCAAATATTGCCGATGAATTGAAGGTAATGCAGCAATACGACCCTTATCTGAATATTAGCGAACAAAACTACCCACCAATATTGATTCAGGTTGGCCTCAATGACCGCCGAGTTCCCTATTGGGAAGGAGCTAAGTATTACGCAAAACTTAGCGAACTAACGACCGGGAGCGGGCCTTATTTATTGTCGACAAACTTTACTCAAGGGCACTCGGCAGACAGGCGACGATCGCAATCGCAACAAGCGTTTGAGTACGCATTTCTTTTATCACTTATCCCAAAAGACATTAAAGCGGAGCAGTAAATGAAGCTTTCCCCCCTATCAGCGGCAGTACTGAGTGTACTTGCTGCCAACCCCGTGCACGCCGAATCTGAGGTTTATCACTTTGAAGAAGTGATCGTAACAGCGAATAAAATAGAACAGCCACTATCCGAAGTCGCTGGGTCAGTGGCTGTGATCACTGGTGAAGAACTAGAGAAAAAGGGTGCAACAGAGCTTTATGATGCAATAAAGAGCGAGCCGGGAGTTAGTGTTTCTGGGGGAGCGGGGCGACCTCAAAACATCACTATCCGCGGAATGACAGGTAACCGTATCTTGATTGTGAAAGACGGAATCAAGTCTGCTGATGGCTTTGGTGCCAATGACATCAATGACAAGATTGGGCGTAACTCGTTTGATATGTCTAACCTAGAAAGTATTGAGGTTATAAAAGGGGCGAGTTCGTCTGTATTTGGCTCAGGTGCTATTGGTGGTGTGGTGGTGGTTCGGACTAAAAAGCCGGGGGACTATTTAGAGGACAAAGATTTCTATAGTGATGTCTCTGCAACCTATACCGGTATCAGTAATAAATATAAAGGTGCAACAAACCTCGCCTTCCGTTCGGGAAAATTCGAAAGCTTGGTTAATCTTTCTTATTGGGAAGGTGAAGAAACACGAAATTTTGATGAAGACTTATATAACCGAGACATAGATGGTGTCGGTGGTGGTTACACCTTGAACTACTGGTCAAGTGATGCCTTGATGCTTAAAGGGAATGTTGAGTACTACAAAGAGAATCTAAGTCGAAAAGAAGGTACCTCTAAGATCCAAAAAGACGGTAAGTGGGACACTGAAGATTTTGACCAACAGTCTTATACTGAGACGTTTTCTGCGTATGCGGGCTTTGAGTATCTGCCCCTAAATTCTTGGTTTGAGGAGTTAGATGCCAAGATATATTGGCGTGATATGACTAATGAGGACACAACGAATCGTTTGATGTCTCGAACCAACAACAACGTTTCCGAGCTTCGTAGAACGATTGATGTTCGTGGTTTCACGGATCAACTTCTTGGTGCTAACGCCGATTTTATTAGCGCATTCCAACATCAAAACATGATCCATACCTTGTCTTATGGCATGAGCATGGAAACCAACCTCCATGAGCGTCCAAGTCAATCTTCTGTTTTAGACTGGAACGGAGTGTCACTTAACGCGGATGTCCCTTTTGCTCCAGCTCGCTCGTATAACTTTGCTGCATTTGTTCGTGATTCGATTGAAATTGATCAGTGGACGGTGACGGCAGGTGCCCGTTTCGATTTACACCAGTTGAAACCTGAGTCACAGAGCACGATCAATGGCTACGAAGTGAAGGAACAAAGCTCTAGCGAGTTCTCACCTAGCTTATCGGTGAGTTATCAGTTAACAGAATCACTCAACACATACCTTTCGTACAACCACGGCTTTAGAGCTCCGGGTTATGACAAAATTTATGGTTATCAAAATCATGATTTTGTCCCAATTACCCCATTTGTCATTGTGCCTAATATGGACCTAGAGGCCGAAACCAGTGATTCGTTTGAGCTAGGTAGTAAGTTTGATAATGGCCAAACTCAGTTATACGCCGCCGTTTTCTATCAGAAGTTCGATAATTTTATCGACGTTAAACAGATCACGTTTGTGCCTGACTCAAATACAGGCAACTACTACAAGCAGTATCAAAACGTAAATGGAGTCGAGACGTACGGCATTGAAGCGTCAATTGCGCATCGTTTGAGTGACTTTTGGAGTGTGAGTACCAAAGTCGGTTTTGTTGATGGTGAAGATGAGGATGGAGAAAAAGTTCGCACATTAACCCCTTGGGAAGGCAATGCCGAGGTGACTTATGACGACAACATGTTCTCCGCTTACGCGATGGTTAATTGGGCTCAAGCTATGGATAGCGTACCTCAGTGTGAAGATGATTTAGGTATCGTTACTGACTGTGCGACCACCTCTGGCTGGGCAAGTGTCGACTTGGGAGTCAGTTACTCTTGGAACTTTGGCTTGGATGTTAGTGCCAATGTGATGAATCTATTCGACAAAGAATATATCCGATACCAAGACGTTGCGGGTATTGCAGACTGCAATAAAATTTACTCCACAGAACCTGGCCGCTACTTCACCGTTAACGCCAAGTATGCGTTTTAAGGAGGGCATATGAAAAAGAGTCCTCTATACCTCGCTTTGTTCTTGGTTTCAGCAGCCAGTAGCGCTGCCGAGTGGGATTACCCAATTGATAATACTGTTGTGACAACGCAACAGGAAGCCAAAGCCTATTTAGAACAAGCTTACCCTGAGGTTGGTACGTTTAGGTTTCGTTATGAAACTCAGTCTAAGTTGGGGCACCACTACAACTTCGATGTATTGATCGAAGGCGAGTACCAACAACAGAAGTCTGTGGTGTTATCAACCAACATAGACGAGCAGGTTTCGCGAGTCTTCAGGAGTCTGGAAAATACCATATTACTCAATGGAATTCCGACAACGGCAGCTGAGCTTGAAGTTCCTCGTTTGCTAGAAGCTGAGCGAGCGCCAAGCTTAAGCAGCGGGCAAGTGGTTTCGACGCATGTAAATGTATTCAGTCCAGATTTGAGAACTATGGACAAAGCTGCACCACCAGAATCTTTACTTACCGATGTTAGCCAATACCCGAGTCTTCCACATTATGTACAAACTGATGTGGAGGTTTTGAACCACAGCGATGGTATCTACCTTACCAATGATCGTGTCTCTCAGGTTGATGCAGCTGCCTTATATTCGATTGATACTGGCTCGGGTGCTGTAACGAACCGTGATGCTTCAAATTTCCTCGCAGCTGAAGGTGTCGCTAAGTTTACTGACCTAGCTGAACTACAAAATGTAGATTGGCAAGATACACGATTCCCGCAATTAATGGTTTTCGTTCACCTTGATCAATCTTTGCGTTATATCAGCAACTTGGGCTTCGATCTGTTTGAAGAGCCACTTGAGTTCGATGGCAGAGGTTTATCCGCAGATAACTCGACCTATTACTATGGCCCCAAAGCCGCTTTGTTTGGTATCGGTGGAGGATCTCCTGATGCACTAGATGGTGATGTGATCCTGCATGAGCTGGGGCATGGGATTCATTATCACATAGTAAAAGATTGGGCTTATGGTCATACCGGCGCAATCGGTGAAGGTTTTGGTGATTACTGGGCGGGTAGTTTTAGCTTTCGTACTCAATATGAAAATGCTCAAACTCGTGGACAAGAGTTCGAGATCGATACCGTCTTTAACTGGGATGGATACTTCGGGGTCAGGAATACCACTCGCAGCCTATGGAACCAAAGAGCACGTTACTTTAGACAAGCGGAATATCGCCCTCATGAAAGCGTTGCGGGTGAGCTAGGTGATGAGCTTTGGTCAACGCCTTTGTTCCAGGCTCTGAAAGCATCGGTTGAACAATATGGTGAGCTCGCTTTTAAAGAGTTCGATTCGATTGTACTCGAATCTATGTACGGGGTTGGTCGTGGGTTGAAGATGCACAATCTAGCTGAGAGCACGCTGTTTGTGGCTCAAAAACTGTATCCAAATCGCGATTATGCCGAAATATTGAAGCAAAAATTTGATGTGCATGGGCTGGTAATAGAGCCGTTTAAGGTTGAAGTTGCTAGCCGCTATGTTGATCCAGAAAAAGCGCTAGCGATCGAGTTGTATCCCAGGCTCAGACAGGCACAGGTCGACGGTCAGGTCAAAATATCGACATTAACACAGCCATTCGTTAGCGATCCGGTTAACCAGCTGTTGATAGAGGCAAAACTTCCTACTGGTGAGGTTTGTGGTTCGTCAGTCATCATGAATACGAGCGTCGATTATCAATACAGCGACGCTTTGAAATCACAAAACTGGCAGCATAATTTGTCACTTGTTTATGGGTTACCTGTCCTCGAATCTGATATCAAAGAAATGAACGGCTATCTTCCAGACAGCAGATTGAGCTCAACAAATCAGCCGATCGTTGGGTTTAAAACATTTAATTTCACCCTAAATGGAGCGGTTCAAACGGCAGACGAAAACTTCGGAGTGTACCTAGAGATCGGTCACCCTCGATTGAGTGATTTAGTGGTCACCTTGATTTCACCTAGAGGGACACGGATAGATTTACTTAACCATAAATCGACGCGATTTTCTGGCTTTGATGGTTACTTCACACTCAAGCATGACTCGATTCTAGATTCGTTTAAGGGGGAGCCTATTAACGGATCTTGGCGCTTAGAAGTTGCCGATTATGTGAATGGTGAAACTGGGCACTTAAAACGGTGGGGGCTTGGCACGATTTCGAAATACGAATGTGGAGAAACAACGACTTCACCACAAGAACCAACAGCTACCAGTGGCTCTTCTGGTGGTTCTGCTTCACTCATATCAATTCTATTCATGTCCTTGCTCTCGTTCGGCAGGTCATTTGGTACGCGTTACTTGTCTCTAACGGCAAGGCTCTTTAAAAACAAAACAAGAAGATAACTCTATGAAACCTCAATTGACAATTTTGGCCATCTCTTTGGCTCTTGCTGGCTGCGGTGGTTCGGGCGGTTCCGATACCTCTGCATCAGCGGCACCAACCTACACAGTGTCAGGTACAATCACAGCCCAGAATATAGACTTGCAAAGTCAGGTCTGCGCAGACATAAACCAGAACTACATGTGTGACAGCGGAGAGCCTAGTTCAACAGCTAACGCGAATGGTGAATTTAGCATTACCAGTACTAAAAAATCGATTCTATCGGTGCCTTTGTTAGCACAAGTCGATACGGGGATTGCTGCAAATAGTGCAAGTGGTTCTGCATCTTCTTACGCTTATATTGCCGCTCCCGGTCTTCAAAAAAATACTGGAAATGAGATTAATGGTATCAGTTCACTATTGGCTGGTTATGTTGCGGATGGATTGACGGTTGCTGAGGCCAACAGCAAGTTAAAAGCGCAGTTGGCGAAAAGTGGCATCTCTATTTCTGGTGACATACAAGATGATTTATCTGCGTCTGAGCTCGCGAGTTTGGAGCAAAATATTGTATCAACAATTAAGGCGTTTAAGCACTCGAATCGTGCATTCATGCTAGCTCAGTTGAGTGCGAAGTTTGATAAGAGTGCGGCTGATTATGTCAATGGAGTACTGACTAATGAAGAGGTTGTCGATTTTGCAAACTTCTTAGAGGGTGAATTGAAAGCTGCGACAGCATTGAATGATACCGGTGTCATACGTTACTTCTCTGATATTGATGACACACAAGATGTGGCAGAACCACAGAGCGCATTCCCCGGTCAAGATGCAGAGTATGGTTTTGATAAAACCGAGTTGAATACGAACACTGGCAATGGTTTTCAGTTCGCGAAGTTGGATGCTAATGGTCAGGTGCTTGCCGATGATGCAGCACAGTGGTCTTGCGTTTTGGATCAACGCAGTGGCTTGATTTGGGAATCGAAAACGGATGATGAAAACTCGATTCAACACAAAGACCGCTTATTAGCCCTTGAACTACCTGGAGTAGTAACGCCTTACGATCAGGATGTTGATCTAGCAACGTGTAAGACCAAAGGCGATCAAGTTTGTACGACCCAAGATTACGTGGAGCACATTAACTCAATTAACTTATGTGGAAAATCTGACTGGCGTTTACCAACATTTCATGAATTTTATAATCTACTCGACTTTGGTGAGACAGAAACCAACTCGGATGGTAAGGCTTACGGTTTAACTTATAAGTACTTCCCCCACCAAACGGCTGGGATCGACTACACAAGCTATATAGGGTCGGTATGGAATCAATCCATTATTTATAATCAGTACAGTAATACTGCCGTTGATGGGGGCTTCTATTACAACGAAATTGGCACCCTTGGCGGCGATCGTGGATACATCAGTTCTCTCGAAATTTACTCTGGCGACGTTGACTCTTCAGACAATTACGATTCATACCAATTTCCAGCTCGTTTAGTTTCACTACAAGGTAAATAGCGATGAAAAATTTATTAACCATTACTTTGATTGGTCTATTTTCTGCGGGTGCAATAGCACAAGAGTGCAGCTTGAATATCGAAAAATCAGCTCCAAGTACGCGTTATATCGCGAATGATAATGGGACGTTTAGCGATGAACTGACTGGATTAACGTGGATGCGTTGTCAACTAGGTAAAACTTGGGATACGAAGACATTAGCTTGTAGTGGACCAGCTGAAACGTACCATTGGCAGAGCGCGCTCTCCATGGTTGAATCAATTAATGATCAGAGTGGTAGCCATGTGTTACATCAGTTTGCAGGCGTAAAAGAATGGCGCATGCCAAACATCAAAGAGTTGGTATCATTAAAAGAGGTGGCTTGTCACTCTCCAGCAATAAGTCACAAGGTGTTCGGTGATACGTTTAACGTTGAAGTCGGAAACTTAGCTTCATTTATTTGGAGCTCAACGCCTGCAGGTGGTGGACAGAGCGTGATGACGTTTGATTCGATTAATGGTGAGGTTTACCAGTACAACGCTGCACAATATAAATTTAGCGTCTTGTTAGTTGCAGAATGATTTAGCTCTTAATGCATAAACAAAAGGGCCGTGGTTTTCCACGGCCTTTTAGGTTTTGGTCTTTAGGTCTTAACTTAAACCTTAAACCCTAAACCCTAAACCCTAAACCTTAAAGTAGTCCAACTGCTGCTTCTGTTGCTCGGCTAGGTTAGATAGCTCGTGGCTTGCTGCAGCGGCTTGAGTAATGCCGGTTACGTTTTGGCTTACTAAGCTGTAGATGTTTGAGATATTACGGTTGATGTCTGAGGTTACTTGGCTTTGCTCTTCAGCGGCAGAGGCAACCTGAGTGTTAATCTCAGTCATGTCCGTTACCGAGTTAGCAATGCCTGAAAGCGCCGCGCTTACTTCACCTGCAAGAGTTTGGTTGTGTTCCAGCATAGCCAGTGAGCTGCTCATGCTTTCATTCGCGTTACCGGATTGAACCTGCAAACCTTCAATGATGGTTTGGATCTCTTTGGTTGAATCTTGTGTACGTGCCGCTAGCATTCGAACTTCATCAGCAACCACTGCGAAACCACGACCGCTTTCACCCGCGCGAGCGGCTTCAATTGCTGCGTTAAGCGCCAACAGGTTAGTTTGTTCAGAGATACTTTGAATCACCTCAATCACTTTACCAATCTGTTCAGAGTGCTCTTTTAGCGTGCCCACAACATTTGCAGCTTCGCTTAGCTGAATCGCCATCTGTTTGTTAGCTTTGTTGCTTTCATTAAACAAGCTCATGCTGTGTGTCGCCATTTCGTCAGCTTGTTTAGACGCTGAATCGGCTTGTACTGCGTTCTCGTTAACGTGTGCTGCAGTACTTTCAAGTTGGTTTACAGCAGAAGCGACTTGTTCCACTTCTTGCTTCTCTTGGTCTGAGTTAACGCTCGATTGTGTCATTACAGCCGCTAATTCTGTCGACGCAGAAGCCACTTCGATACTGATTCGAGACAGCGAGCTTACCGTGTCACGTAATTGTTCAACAGACTGGTTTACGTCTTGCGCTAGGCGTGAGATTTCGTTGTCGCCATATTCTTCTGCTTTAACTAACAAGTTACCTTTTGCTACTTCTCGCATGGTTTCTTGAATGTTGCTGATCGGCTTAACAATGATGCCAGCCAGCGTCCAACTGATAATTAGAGCTACAGACAGGATCACCAACAGTGCAATGGTCGCAGTAGTCAGTGTGCTAGCGTGTTGCTGGCCGTTGATGTCGACCTCCTGAGTGGCAAGCAAGTTTAGCTTTTTAGACAGAGTGTTGATCGCTTGCACCATGTCATTGCCCGCATGTCGGTATTGGTCGATTGCGATCTGGTAGCGGTTTTCAAAATCTGACGAGAGTGATGCATCGCCGTGTTTCGCTCTTAATAGAGGAAGCATGGTGGTGCGAGAAAAATCGACATAGTGATTCATCGCCTTGTTCATCGCGGCCACTTCATCTTGCATGCCTGGCACAGTGTCTAATGAATTCAGTAGGCGAGTATTCTGATCGCGTTTTTGGTTTAGCGTTTCAACCAGTGTTTTTACGTCATCAGCATTGAATAGACTGTAAATCGCTTTGATACGCATACCATAGCTGTTGTCGACGATTTCGCTGAGTTCTTCTTTATGTAAGATTAATTGGTCGGTTGCTACTGACACATCTTTGAATGCACTTTCTAGCTTTTCACCACCGATAATGACACCGGCTAAAAGTAAAACGACGGAAAATAGTACGGGTATAAGAATTTGTATTTTGATTGATAAGCCACTGAGAAGTTGGCGCATGTAATGTCCTTCTTTGAATAAAATAAATAGATGAGAATTATTATTATTAGAATTAGTTGGCGATTCTAACTAATGAGACTGACAATTCAATCAGTAAAGGCTTTGATTTCGTTATATGCGATAGGTATTTGATATAGGTGGTTGTTTATTGTTCTAAATGGCGATAAAGGTGCATCTTTTTATCCATCGTGTTAGGGCTACTTGATTGATAAATAGAGAAATATATTGGTTAGTGTTCGATATAAATAGGGAAGGGAATCTAGTTTTTTTGTGCTCAAACGATGGTGAGACCTGCATTCAATAGCTGCATCTGATGGGGGCGCGACTATCAATTCATCGAGTAGGAGAGAAATTAGCCATTAATTTGTAGTTGTCATATAGGCTTCAATTAAGTGAAACACAACTGTCACATTCGGATTCTAAAGTAGGCCTCGTTCAAGCAAAACATTACGGCAATAACGCCACTAAAGGAAATTTGTGATGAAAAAGACAGTTATCGGTGCAATCGCACTACTAGGCGCTCTAACAGTGAATACAGCTTCAGCTAAAGAAACTATCTCTGTAGTTGGCTCTAACAGTGCTTCTCCACTGGTTGAAGTTTTTGCAGAAACCTACATGAATAAAGGCGAACCAGTGTTCATCGAAATTCAAGCACCAGGTTCTTCTGCAGGCATCAAAGCAGCAAAAAATGGAAGTGCTGACCTTGGTATCTCTTCTCGTGACCTAAAAGAAGAAGAGAAAACAGCTGACCTGAAAGAGCTCGTTATCGCTCGTGACGGTATCGCAGTTGTTGTAAACCCAAATAACGAAGTATCTGCTCTTACAGCTGAGCAAATCACTTCAATCTACAAAGGCGACATCACTAACTGGAAAGATGTTGGCGGTGCAGACAAGCCTATCGTAGCAATCACTCGTGATACTGCATCTGGTACACGTGGTGCATTCGAAGACATCATGAAGCTTAAGAAGACGATTGGCGATAAGAAAGTATCGGCTATCTCTCAACGTGCACAAGTTGCAAACGGTAATGGCGCACTTAAAGTTTCTGTAGCAAGCAACCCATACGCTATCGGCTTTATCTCTCTAGGTACAGTTGACGAATCTGTTCAAGCTCTAACTATCGACGGCGCTGCTGCGACTGTAGACAACGTTAAGAACGGCTCTTACAAAGTTGCTCGTCCTTTCCTAGTTCTTTACAAAGATGGCGCTCCATCAGCTGAAACTCAACAATTCCTAGACTGGATGGTTGCAGACGAAGCTCAAGCTATCTCAGCTAAAAAAGGCTACATCACAGTTAACTAATCTTAACTGACTCAATCTTAATTATTGCTCAGCCTGCTTTAGGCTGAGCCTTTTCTTTCAACTTTGTTTATTTCGAGCTCTTATTGAGCCACAAAGTTTGAGATTTTATATATGACCATCGCAAATAGTGAAAAGCTTATGAATACTGAAGCGACTCAAATCAACAAGCCAAGTCTACGTGCTAAGAAGCGCATCGACTGGAGAGAAAGAATCTTCCATGGCTTGTTCTTATCGAGTGCTGTAATCGGCATCGTATCACTAGCCGTTATCGCTTACTTTATCGTTGCAGAGAGTATCCCTGCATTCCAAGAGGCCGGTGTTTCTGGCATTGTTCTGGGTGTTGACTGGTTACCTCCAGCTCTATTCGGTGTTGCAACTATGATTGTTGCATCGATTGTTTCGACACTTGGAGCTGTAGTTGTTGGTGTACCAGTTGGTGTATTAACCGCTATTTTTATTGCTGAGATTGCCCCAAAGCGTCTTGCAGATATTATTCGACCAGCAGTTGAGCTTCTAGCGGGTATCCCGTCGGTAGTTTACGGCTTCTTCGGTCTAGTAATTATCGTTCCAATGATTCAGAACGTTTTCCAAGTACCAGCGGGTAACACTATCCTGGCGGGTATCATTGTTCTGGGTATCATGATTCTTCCTACCGTTATCACGGTTTCTGAAACTTCGATTCGTGCTGTACCTCGTACATACAAAGAAGGTTCACTTGCACTGGGTGCTTCGAAAATCTACACGATTTTTAAGCTACTCGTTCCTGCTGCACGTTCTGGCATTATGACTGGTGTGATTTTGGGTATCGGTCGCGCACTTGGCGAAACGATGGCAATCATCATGGTTATGGGTAACGCGCCAGCAATGCCAGAAGGCATTTTGGACTCTGCTCGTACGCTAACCGCAAACATTGCAATTGAAATGTCTTACGCAAGTGGCGTTCACGCTAACGCACTCTACGCAACAGGTGTTGTACTTCTAGTGTTCATCATGATGTTAAATGGTGCTCTACTTTATCTTAACCGTGAAAAAGCGAAGTAGGCGAGGATAAGTAATATGGATCGCGTAAAACTAAAACAAGCACGTCAAACCAAAGATAACATCCTAAAAGGTTTTATCTGGGCAGCTGCAGCTGTAACCGTTGGTTTCTTATTCTGGATTATTTGGTACATCCTATCGAACGGTCTGCAATACGTAGATTGGAACTTCATCACTGACGATTACACTCGTACTGGTGAAGAACGTGGTATTTTCCCAATGATCATTGCCACGATCTACATGGTAATTGCATCGATTGCGGTAGCCGCGCCACTAGGCATCATGACGGCAATCTACCTAACTGAATATGCGAAAGTAGGTAGCCGATTGGTGAAAGTGATTCGATTCTGTACTGAGTCGTTAGCTGGTATCCCATCGATCATCTTTGGTCTGTTCGGCATGACCTTCTTTGTTTCGATTCTTGGCCTTGGCTTCTCGATTCTGTCGGGTGCACTAACGTTAAGTATCCTGATTCTTCCTGTAATCATTCGTACTACAGAAGAAGCATTGATGGCAGTGCCACAAACTTACCGCGAAGGCTCATATGGCCTTGGAGCTTCAAAAATCTACACTATCTGGCGTTTGATCTTACCAAGCGCAATGCCAGGTATCTTAACTTCGGTCATTCTTAGTATTGGTCGTGTAATTGGCGAATCAGCACCTGTATTCTTAACAGCAGGTATGGTGGCACGTGTTCCTGAGTCGGTATTCGATTCTGGCCGTACACTAACGGTTCACCTATATAAGCTGACAACAGAGCTATTTACTATCGATGAGTGGAACCAAGCCTACGGCACGGCGACAGTCCTAATCGTATTGGTTCTCTTGATCAACATGGTTACAAAACTGATTGCGAGACGCTTCAACACGGCAACTTACTAAGCTCATTAGCTGGCTCATCAATAAAGAGAGCCCCCGTGATAAAGAAAGCATCAAGTTAGACACGAATTTAAGAATTTAGAGATTACGAACATGAACAAATTTGATATTGAGAACCTAGATCTGTTTTACGGCGACAACCAAGCGCTTAAGTCCATTAACCTGCCAATTCCAACGCGTCAGGTAACGGCTTTGATTGGCCCATCTGGTTGTGGTAAATCGACACTGCTACGTTGTTTGAACCGCATGAATGACCTAATTGAAGGCGTTACTATCAAAGGTAAGCTGGATATGGATGGCACGAACATCTACGGTAACATTGATGTGGCTGACCTGCGTATTCGCGTAGGCATGGTATTCCAAAAGCCAAACCCATTCCCAATGAGCATCTACGAGAACGTGGCTTACGGCTTGCGTGCTCAAGGCATCAAAGACAAGAAGCACATTGATGAAGTAGTAGAAAGTTCACTGCGCAGTGCTGCACTTTGGGACGAAGTAAAAGATCGTCTTAAAGCACACGCATTTGGTTTGTCTGGTGGTCAGCAACAACGTCTATGTATCGCTCGTACTATTGCAATGGAACCGGATGTAATCCTGATGGATGAACCTACATCGGCTCTTGACCCAATCGCGACGCACAAGATTGAAGAATTGATGGAAGACCTGAAGAAAGACTTCACTATCGTTATCGTAACGCACTCAATGCAGCAAGCGCGTCGTATTTCAGACCGTACTGCTTTCTTCCTAATGGGAGAGCTTGTAGAGCACAATGAAACGAGTGTTATCTTCAGCGAACCAAAAGATGATCGTACTAAAGGTTACGTAAACGGTGACTTTGGTTAATTGATTATTTAAGTGCTGTGTTTGGCCTATTAGCAAAACCAGCACGCTAACTGATACGCAGGTTAGATAATCGAATAGATCGACAGAATTATCACTATAACTATAAGCGATGGAAGTTTTGCCCCACTTTAGGTGGGGCTTTTTTATGCCTCTAAAAAAGTCCCAATGTCGATGAAATTTTGGGCAGGAAATCCCATTTTTGTAGTCCTTCTCATGCTTGTGATAATGTAAAAAGTGAAATTGCGACCCGCTTAACATCTCATTTTTAGTTACATTGATTGCATATCAAGGCTTCTGTATTTTTGCTGTATTCTCAATAGCCAATGGACGGAAGCTGTGCCTGTAAAAGCCTTTGCAAAACAAATATCTGCTACGCGCGATCACCGTTTATTGGCAGAGTCTCTTTTTGAGTACTTAGCTAAAATGCTTGCTCCAAAAGGGATTGGGATATTTGCTGAGCCGATACCGGAAAGCGATTCGTTGCCGTTGTTTTGTTACGGTGAATTAACCCCTCTTGAGAATTACCCCTCTACATTTTGGCCTTGGGTTTCACAGTTTGATACCGCAGACGGTGTTTTACCTATGGCAATCAATACCTGTAACTGGGATCACATAAAAGTGCTCGGTGGGGAGTCGTTCATCATGATGCTCGACAACGCGCCTGCCTGTAGAACTTATTTAATTGTTCAAAATTGCGATGCCGAAAAGATCAATCAAACCTTCGACCAAGATCTAGATGTTCTTCAACTTGCCGCCGCTCGCTGGCAGTGTATTCGTGCTGAGAAGAACGCGGCACTTGAGATCAAACACAGAGACACACGTGAAGCTCAATACCTTGATGAGATTAAGCTTCGTGAATTGTTTGTCGAGAACATGAAGCTAGTTCATCAGGTGGCGTTAGAGCTTTCTAATCCCGAAACTTTAGATGCACTCTATAAAGCATCAGTAGAAGCCGTACGCGATCGCCTAGGCTTTGATCGTGCGATCTTCATGTTGCTTGATATGAAAAAGCGCTGTTTTAGCGGCACTTACGGCACCGATGAAACGGGTAAAACCAACAGTGAACATCATACTCAATATGATTTACACCAACTTGAAGCTGAATACATTGAGGCGCTGTCTGACAACCACACCAACTTAGTTATTATTGAACAAGCGCCACTCTACACCGAAGGCAAGGTGGTGGGGCAGGGCTGGAATGGGATGCTTATCTTGCGTGAAGGGGATAAACCGGTCGGCTGGATTGCGATGGATAACTACATTCACCGTTCACCAATCACCAATTATCAAAAGCAGATGCTTGAGTCCTTCGGCTCGCTGCTCTCTCAGATATACATTCGTAAACGCCAAGAGCAGAACATACGCATGCTGCACTCTAGCATGGTTGAGTTGTCTCGCTGCGACAGTGTTAGTGAGGTGTGTAAGTCTGCGGTTAGCTTTGCTATTCAACACCTAGGCATTGACCGATTGGCGGTTTTCCTGACGGATAAGAATTGCAGCTACATGCAAGGTACATGGGGTACGGATATAAAGGGCGATATTGTCGACGAGTCCTACTATCGTTCAGAGCTGGTGGAACGCAACATTGTTTCAGCGGCTCGCGCTTGTCCTAATCAAGTCGCATTTGAAGAATCAGTACCTATCTATCATGACTTTAATATTGTTGGGGTAGGTTGGACGGCAATGACCATGCTCACCACCAATACGGGTGAGCCGATTGCGTTTATTGCCGCCGATAACTTGTTAACACGCAGCCCTTTAACTTCCCAGCTTCGCGAAGTGATTCGGATCTTCGCCTCTAGTCTTGCTGAGGTGCTGCAAAGAACCATGGCGCAAGAGGAGCTTAAAAAGCTCAATGAAACGCTTGAGCAAGAGGTCAGTAAGCGCACTCAAGAGCTTGAAAGAGCCAATGAACAGTTGGATATCATTTCTAAATTAGACCCGCTGACGCGCCTTGGAAATCGTCGTATGCTGTCGCAGGTGTTAGAAGATCTAAACTGTGACGATCAAGGAGCGTTTGCCACACAACATGAAGTCACATTTGGATTGATCCTCGTCGATTTGGATCATTTTGGTTTGTACAACAGTGTTTATGGTCATACCGAAGGTGACGCTGCTTTACGCTCGATAGGTAAGATACTGAATAACCATGTTTATAGTGAACAAGAGACCTTCTGTCGTATTGGAGGAGAGGAGTTTATGTTGTTGATGATCGGCACTCATCATTCAGAAACTAAACAGCGTGCAGAGTCGATCAGAAAATGCATTGAAGAGGCGAAGATCCTTCATTGTGAAAGCAGCACCAGTCAGTATTTAACTGCATCTGTCGGCTATGCCTCGATAACCTCAGACCAGCATCAATTCGATTTTGATCTGCTGTATGGCAAGGCAGACAAAGCCTTGTATCAAGCCAAAGACTCTGGGAGAAATCGAATCGTTTCTGCGTTGAAACGTAAAAAGGTCGCAGTTTCAATTTCTTAGTGCGGTATCTGTTTCTTCTTAGCGTAAAACGAATGAAGCCGTGATGATCACTATGTGGTCATCACGGCTTCGTTCTTTTTCGTTTACTTAGATTTTATGCTTACTTAGATTGCTGGTTAACTAAAGCTTTTCCAATGTGCTCTTGCGTGCTTTGCTTGTGACTCGCTTTGGCTTCTTAACTGCTTTGATTGCTTGAGCCGGGCCCCATGACTGACTTGGTGAACCAGCTTCAGCATAGAGGCTCTGATTGAGCTTCGTTAGTTCAGTTTCAATCACTTCTATTGTCTCGTCGCTCAAGTCTGGATTTTCTGCTTTCCATTGTTCAAACAAGGTTCTGGTCATCACGCCATCTTTCGTTTTTAGAGCTTCAATAAGCGCTTCTGCTGTATCTGATTGACGTTCAACTATGCGTGTTGGTTTTGTAGTTACACCACGTCGTGACCAGAAATAGAAAGCCATCGCTGAGCTGATTAACCATAAAACAGCAAACACAGCGGTGAGATAAGGCCAGATCCCAGGGCTATCCACAGTAACAACCGTCGGGCTTACCTGTTGGGCGGGCGTAGCAGTCACTGGTGGAGTGCTTGACGCTGCGCGATCACTTGCTTTTACAGCTAACTCTAGCCCTTGCGCTTTGCTGGTTTGTTCTGATTGCAAATCGGTGTTAAACCAAGCTTGAGACACATCAGGAAGCGAGATATTTCCAGCCTCTTTCGGAATCAATACTTGCTTGTAAACAACGACAGCATCACCTGACTGAGTTGTGCCAAATTGCGGCTTCTCTTCATAAACACGTACCGAATTAGGGTAGGTGATATTCAGTTTTGGCAGCTGGTGTTGCGTTAAGTTACTAGCCGTCATGGTGATGGTACGAGTTAACGAATCACCGGCTTCCATTTCAATTGTTGGGGTACCGCCTTCTAAACCATTACTATTTCCCAGTTGATTGCCTTGGCTATCTGACCATTGTTGAATCAGTTTGAAGTTTGATGTTGGTAACCACTCACCTTGGTAGCCTTTTGGCACCTCTTTGACGGTGACATCTAAGGTTTCAACAGGTGTATCGAGCTGGAACAGACGCGTTGTACGGGAGTTGTTGGTTGAGTAAACAACGGCTCCAGTCAGCTTCGGTCCGTTCAACTTAAACTGTCCGGCCTTTTGTGAGGAGATACGGAAAGACTGTTGAACTACCGTCACCTCTTGTCCATTGAGAACATCTTGAAATTGCTTCGATTCACCAATAGGTTCCACATCTAAGCCCGGCGAGCTCGGTGGCGCTATTTTAGGATCTTGCAGTCTTCTTGGGTCAGCTTTTATGATGAGTTTTACATCAAGCTCAGCCACTTCTTGTGGGTATAGAGAGCTTTTGCTTAGATTAAGTTGAAACTCAGCCATATCATGTTGAGTGGGCACAGCTTTATTAACGGCAACATTGATGGTGATTGGCTTGGTTTTCGCCCCTTCAATATCGAAACTAGGTATTTGTATCTTGCCCAAACGCAGTGGAGCAAGGCTGATGTTCCATTCACTTGACACCGAACGGCTGCCATTGACGATTCGCATCGACGACCCAAAGTTTGGTGTGCCGACATAAAAATCCTGCTGGAGCGCCGTAAGATCTAACGCGTCAGAAGAGACCTTTTCATCGGTTGCGACTCTAAGAAGAAATACTTCATCTTTGGTGACACTGTTATGTGAAACACTCGCCACGGCGTTTGCAGCCAATGCTGAGAAGGACGAGAAAGCTCCCAACAACAATGTTAGGAGTACGGATAAAAATGGCTTATTTAGAAATCGCATGGTTACCACTTTTTGTTCTGGTTGTTAGGAGCACTTTTTTGTCGTGCTTGTAAAATCATTTGCGCTTTAAGCAGTTGGCTCGGGTCACGGGCGCTTTCTACTTGCTCAAGTTTTCGCATGTCCGGATCGCTCGACGGAGGTTGATCTGAGGTTTGTGCTACAGCTTGCTGACCATTTTGCTCACCATCTTCTTTTGAAGCTTGTTGTGCGCTAGCACTTTGAGGTGTAGCGCCTTCTTGGTCACTCTGTTTCTGCTGATCACTCTTACTTTGTTGAGCGGCAAGCTTGTCGTTTTGTTTAGACTTTTCAGAGTCAGATTGATTTTCAGGTTGGCCTTGAGCTGCGTTTTGATCTTGGCTACCACGTTGATCTTGGTTACTGCTTTGATCTTGCGACTTGTTATTGTCTGTGGAGCTTTGCTGTTGATCCTGCGAGCTTTGCGAAGAATCATTTTGCTGACCTTGCTGACCTTGCTGACCTTGCTGACCTTGCTGATTTTGGTCTTTCTGGTCTTTGGAGTCAGAATCGCCTTGCTGTTGCTGTTGCTGTT
>NZ_JBFRRH010000009.1:173320-193001 GCF_041472995.1 Vibrio sp. 10N.261.46.A3
TGCTGTTGCTGTTGCTTCTGAGCCTGTTCGACAATCTCTAGGTTCTTCTTCGCATAAGCATGTTCAGGGTTGCTTTCAAGAATACGTTGATACTCTTGGGTCGCTTGGTCGTACTTACCTTGTTGGGCTTGAGCGTTAGCAAGGTTGTAGCGAGCATCTTCACTAGAAAGCTCTTGCAGCGTCTGCTCTGCGGCTTCGAAATCACCGGCTTTGTATTGAGCAATGCCTTTCCACTCTTGTTGGGTGAACTGTTCAGCAGCTTGTTGGAAGTCCTCGTCCTGATACAGCTGATAGCCTACTTGATCATCGGTTTTCCACGGGTTCGCAAACGCAGTATTTGGTTGGCTAAAAGAGATAACTCCAGCTAAGGCACACCAAACAACCCCTTTCCTGAATAATCCAAGTGCCGGAAGTAATAGCAAAGGCAGTAACCAGAAACCGTTGTTCACTCTGGTGTTGAGTGAGTTTTTGGTCTTGGTTACTTCCGATGTTGTTGCAACGCGGTCGAGGTAGCTCGCGATGTGTTCAACATCTGAGTTATCAAATTGAACTTCAGTGAACGTGCCACCATAGCTGCGTGTAAGCTCGCGCATGTTCTCTAAGTTAGTTCTTGCCACCACGGTTTGTCCTGAGTCGGTTTGCAGCATCGAACCCGTAGGTAACGAGATTGGCGCACCGCTTTCAGTCCCGACGGCTAAAATCGACAATGTCCAATCGTTGCCAGAGAGTAGGGAGTCGATCTGTTTCTTCTCTTGAGCATCAATATCGTCAGCAATCAGAACTAGATCGCCTTGGTAGATATGAGCGCGAGTCATCATATCAATCGCAAGCTTAACGGCTGATGCGGCATCACCGCCTTGATAAGGCATGATATCTGGCGATAGGTTAGGGACTAGGTTCTTGATGGTGTTGATGTCTGAGGTTAGCGGGCTAATGGTGTAAGCATCTCCAGCATATGCCACCATGCCTGTTAGCCCCTCCTTCCATAATGAAAGCAGATCCAGAGCCTTGTATCGGGCTTGCGTTAAACGATTCGGCTTAATGTCGGTGGCATACATAGACATCGACATATCCATGATCACAACTCGTGCCTGCGTTTTTTCGAAGCTCGGCTGTTCGTTTTTCTCAAAGCTTGGTCCAGCTAATGCAATAACGCCGACCAGCCACCAAATACCGAAGTAAGTACTGCGATTTTTCGATGGCTTACTCGATTCAGGCGCCAAGTATCGAGCGATGTGTGACGCGAGTAATCCTTGTTTGGATTGTCTCTTGCTCAGCCACCAAATAGCGGGCAATGCTGCAAGCGCCAAGAACCAATATGGGTAGATAAAAGTAAAGTTAGACATTGTTTCTCCTAATGGCTAACAGCATAAATGCGAAGAACATTGCCGCCGACAGTGGCCATACAAACCACTCTTGTTGCGGTCGCCAGATCTTAGTGGCGTTCGTCACGGGCTCTAACTGGTTGATGGTGTCGTAAATCGTCGCTAACTCTTTGCTGTCACGTGCTCGGAAGTACTGACCGCCGGTGCGTTTGGCAATTTCTATTAGTGTGCGTTCATCCAAATCTTGAGCAGTATTGACTTTGCGCGTCATGAAGAACTCTTTGACCATCATCTCGCCTGCACCTACACCCACGGTGTAAATCGTCGCGTCGTATTTCTTTGCAATATCCGCCGCTTCTAGCGGGTCTAATACCCCAGCAGTATTACTGCCGTCGCTGAGTAGAATCATTACACGCTGAGGAGCGTCGCTGTCGACAAAGGTTTTGGTGGCAAGGCCGATACCATCACCGATCGCAGTTTGAGTACCAATCAGCTTTAGCACAGCTTGATTGAGTTGTTGTGAAAGCGTGTCTCTATCTAACGTCAGTGGTGTCTGCAAGTAGGCGTGATCAGCAAATAGTACCAATCCGACTCGGTCACCTTTACGACGCTCAATAAAGTCACTCAATACTCGTTTCACAGCCGACAAGCGGTCGATGTATTCGCCATTGAACTGCATGTCTTCTTGGCTCATCGAGTAGGAGAGGTCGACAACCAACATCAAATCACGATGCTTCGGTTGAAACTCCACCGGTTCGCCATACCATACAGGGCGTGCGCTCGCCGTAACCAGCAGAAGCCAGATAATCACGGACAACGCCTTTGGTAAGCGACTGCTCGGTGTTTTGGTATTGCTGTCTTCGGGCAAAAATGGAAGCCTTAGGGCATTGCTCGATTCTGACTTTGGTGAGAACAAGTAAACGAGCAACGGCAGTGGCGCGATGAAGAACATCCACCACCAAACGAACTCGATGTTTAGCAAGTCCCTGCTTAGAAACATAGTGCTTAGAAAATCACTCATAACGACCTCGCTTAGGAGGAAGGGCTTTACGAAGCCATATTTCGCAGTCATTAATCAATTGCAGCTGAGCCTTTTTCTGTTCGTCGTTCATTAGGGCTACATCTTGATAGAGCGCTTGTTGCCACTGGGATTGTTTTGCTACAAACAACGGCTTTTTCAATTGTGCGTCTAAGAACTTCAACCAATCATTGCCTGCTAGACCTGCCACTTTTTCTCGTGGGAAGTAGCTCAATGCTGCCTGACGAAGGATGCGTTGTGCTTCGCTCGGAGACAAGCGATTTGAAGACTGACGATTACTGAAGTAAGACAGCGCTTCTTGCTTCGCCTGTTGATTGTTTTTTCTACGCTTTAGAATAAAAAACACCAAGGCAATCAAGGAAATGGCTGTGATGATCACGGCCCACCAACCCCACGCCAAAGGCCACCAAGTCGGTGCGTCTGGCGCAATAACCGGACTTAAATCTAAGGGCTGTTTCATGACTGAGCTCCTGATATCTGGCTCATGAGTGACTGCGCACTCGACAGCGAGCTATAGGGTATAGCGAGAGACAAACCCATCTGTTGCAGCTGCTGTTTCTTAAGCGAAAAAGCATGGTTAAGCTTTTGCTTTTCTTTATTAGAAGAGAAATTAAACCATTGAGTTTTGCTGCCATCGGTGACCTGCTTAGAACCTTTATAGGCGGTTTCACCTTGCTCTAGCGGATCGTAGAAATGCACCAGACGTACTCTGTTGTGCCTCCGAATTTGACTGATAAGTGAGTAGTCACTTTCTTGGTAACGCACAAAGTCACTGAGCATAATAATATCGCTTCCTTTAGGGCAAAGCTGGTGCAGAGATTTCAGCCCATGCTCTAAGGTCGTGTCATTATGATTGTCATGATTAGACAGTGCCGCATTATTGATTTCTATGACTTTTTGCAAAATACGCAGTGGAGCATGGTTGCTTGCACTTGGCTTAATCTCAATGACCTCTTTGCCAGTATCGATCACCGCGCCAATTCGGTCTTTTTGAGCCACAGTAAGCCAGCACAGTTGGCTAGCAAAGTGAGCAAGTTGAACCGATTTCAGCAGCAAGGTTGAGCCAAAAATCATACTGCTTGATAGATCCAAGAATAAAATGACAGGCTGTTCTCTCTCTTCAGAGAAAAGCTTGGTATGCGCTTTGCCCGTTCTGGCTGTTACACGCCAATCAATGCTGCGAATGTCATCGCCCGCTTGATATTGACGAACCTCAGAGAAATTCATCCCGCGACCTTTGCGGTTGCTCTCGTGTTGACCATTGAGTTGAGACCAAAGGCTCTTGGCTGGAGGCAACCAACGAACAGACTGCGCTTTGTATTGCAGCAGCTCATCCAAACTTAACGTGACGCCGTCACTATGATTAGGTAGTTGATTATTCATGCGCGTATCCCTATGCGCTGCCAACCAATGAAATAAGGTGTGTGATCACTTGGTTTGCGGTGACACCTTCAGCTTGTGCGTGGTAGCTGCGCAGTAGACGGTGGCGTAACACAGGGAATGCCATAGCTTGAACATCTTGGGGTGTAACATAGTCGCGTCCTGCAAGCCAAGCGTGAGCGCGGGCACAACGGTCTAACGCAATGGTTGCACGCGGGCTGACACCCATGTCTAACCATTGATCAAGTTGGTCACTGTATTGCTTAGGTTGGCGAGTCGCCATGACCAGTCTGATGATGTACTGCTCAATGGTGTCTGCCATGTGAATGTTGAGCACTTCTTGGCGCGCTTCAAAGATAGTCTGCTGAGATATCTGTTGTGGCTGAGCTGATTCGTTGCCTTGAGCCTCACCACGGTTGAGTCGTAAGATCTCCAGCTCGCTTTCCATATCTGGGTATTCAACTTCTAGGTGAAGTAAGAAACGGTCTAACTGAGCTTCCGGCAGCGGGTAAGTCCCTTCTTGTTCAATCGGGTTCTGTGTTGCCATAACCAAGAACAACTCAGGCAGCGCATAGGTTTTTCGACCGGCAGTCACTTGTTTCTCTGCCATTGCTTCCAGCATTGCCGCTTGAACTTTCGCCGGAGCTCGGTTGATCTCATCCGCTAGAATCAGCGAGTTGAAAATCGGGCCTGATTGGAAAGTGAACTCCCCAGTCTCAGGACGGAAGATGTCGGTACCCGTCAAATCAGCAGGTAATAAATCGGGAGTGAATTGAATGCGGTGGAAGTCACCCTCAACACAATCAGCCAATGATTTTACTGCGCGAGTTTTTGCTAAGCCGGGAGGTCCTTCAACGAGGATATGACCATCCGCTAGAAGGGCGATCATCAGTTGCTTAACGAGCTCTTTTTGACCAATGATTTGAGACTCTAGATAGTTTTGAAGGACTTCGAAATTTGTTTTGTGCATTTTGGACTCTCTGGGTATCCATTTGATTTTTATTTTGTGTATTGGTCACTGATTTCGAGGAAAAAGTTCCAGTACATTTGCGTAATTTATTTTTTCAAAATTGGAAAGATTTACAAGTGGTTAGCTAAAAACATCGTTAGGTTGTGATTATTACCATATCAATTGGTTTTTATATACAAAAGCTCGGCGGTGGGGAGTGGTTTGAGTTCGGTTAGATCTAAGGGCTGAAAGCTAAAATCGACTCTCGACAATGCGGTATTTGCTTAGTTAATTCATATTTAGGGTGAATACTTTTGATTGTTACATCGTGTTTGCAGACTTTTGAGAGAAAAGTCTTTAGTTTTATTGGTTGTGGCCGATACATCACTCAGATTGTGCATTGCTTGTTGGCGTGCACTAAAAAGTCCTGTTCAGGGTATACCGATAACGAGCGATTCTTTTTAAAGGTCCCAATATGTTTAAAACTAACTCTCTGAGTATCAAGCAAAAAGTTGTACTTGGAATTACCTTCGCGGTTCTTGCATCGACAGTGATTGTCGGCGCAATGGCGCAACAGCAAGCAAGAGATGTACTAAGTCATCGATTGATCGATATTGAACTTCCAGGAATGCTAGAGCGAATCAATGGTGAAATTGACCGAGAAGTCTCTCAGCTATTACTAGCGGCGGAGCAAATTGCTTCAAATGAATTTATTTCTGATGCTATCGAATCGACCGATCGCGATCCGGCACTAGAAAATAAACTGGTTAAACAGCTGAACAATGTTCGCAACCAATATAAGTTGAATGATGCATCGGTAGCGAACCGTCAAACTGCATATTACTGGAACCAAAATGGATTCTTGCGTCAGCTAAACCAACAACAAGATGGTTGGTTCTTTGGCTTTACGCAATCTGGACAGCCGACTATGGTGAGCATGTTCCAAGAAGCCAATGGCGAAGTGAAGATGTTTGCTAACTATCAGCAGCCTTCTGGTATGGCGATGTCTGGTCTATCAAAGTCGATGGATGACATGGTTAACCTGCTGAACGGTTTCAAGATTGAAAATACTGGCTTTGTATTTCTGACGGATAGCCAAGGTGATGTACAAATTCACCGTGAGCGTTCTCGTAGTGACTCTTCACTGCAACAACTTTATGGCCCTCAATCAAGCCAGCTGTTGAACAAGTCGGGCTTCAACCTGATTACCACTGAAAGCCAAGGCCAAGAGCTGTTCGTGGCGAGTTTGTATGTGTCTTCTATGGACTGGTTTGTTATTGGTGTCGTTCCGACTGGAGAAGTGTTTGCAGAGTTAGATGCGACAGCGAAAAAGATGCTGATCATGACGGCGGTTGTAGCGTTAGTGTTTATCCTAATGGGCGTAGTACTGGCGAACAGCATTACTCAACCGATTAAACTTCTGGCTAAGCGTTTCGGCGACTTAGGTGAAGGTGACGGTGATCTTGCGCAGCGTATTGAAGTGAAAGGCAACGATGAAATCGCACAGCTTTCAAAGGGCTTCAACGGGTTCATTGAAAAGATTCACGAGTCGATGAAAGAGGTGTGTTCGACAAGCCAAGCGCTTCAAGTAGCAGCAGAGAGTGTTTCTAACAAAGCACACATCACCCACGACAACAGCCAAGAACAGCGTGACCAAACGCTTCAAGTCGTTGCTGCCATTAACCAAATGGGTATGACCATCAGCGAGATTGCATCGAACGCGGCAACCGCAGCAGAAACGGCAACTCAAGCTTCAGGAAATACGGAGGTAGGTCGCTCTGTGGTGAACAAAGCAAAAGACGCGATCAGCCGTTTGGCTCAAGATATCGAAAGCACGGGTCAGGTAGTGGAGCAGCTTGCTTCTACAACTCAAGACATCGGTTCTATTCTGGGTGTTATCCGTGATATTTCAGAGCAAACTAACTTACTCGCATTAAACGCGGCGATCGAAGCTGCACGTGCCGGTGAGCAAGGACGTGGTTTTGCGGTGGTAGCAGATGAAGTACGTAACCTAGCAAGCCGTACCGCAGATTCAACGGAAGAGATTCAAAAGATGATCAACCAGCTGCAAAGCGATGCAAAAGATGCGGTAACGGCAATGAGTACGGGTAAGGTGATTACCCTTGAAGGTGTATCGGCGTCGGATGAAGCGGTAGACGTGCTGAGTGGTATTTCAGACCGTATCGTTGATATCACAGACCGTAACACTCAAGTGGCAACGGCAACGGAAGAGCAATCAACCGTAGTTCACACCATCAACCAGAACATTGAAGAGATTAACGCAATCAACGAAGTGACAACGGGCACGGCTGAGCAACTTGCAGAAGCGAGCCAAGAGCTTCGAGACCTTTCTTCTCGTCTAGATAAGATGGTTGGTTCGTTTAAGCTTTAATCCCTTTAAGCTGTAGCATGGCTTAGAAAGATACATAAACTAAGAGCTGGATTCATTTCATCGTGAATTCAGCTCTTTTTATTTACGGGCTTGTTTTCTTCTAACTGACGTTCGCTTGATCTGGTTTCGGGCTTTGCACTCAATCGCCCTAGCATCATAGGGCGTAAATGAGTAAAATCTCGTTAGGTTTAATATTTAGGTAAGTATCATGAGCGATTTTGAAAAAGAACTAGAGCAGATGACTCAAGAGATGGGCGATGAGCCTGAGGTGAAACTGCCATCACTTGAAGAGCAAAAAGCAATTGTTGCTGAGTTCAAGCGACTAGAAGCGGAAGGCAAACTGACACCTGAAGTGTTAGAGAAGCATTTTGGCCAGTTCAACAAACAGAATGATACGCCAATTCACTAAGTTGATTTAGACAGGTTTCATGTCTAAAAGAAGTGATATTAGCGGTTGGGTTCATAGCCTAACTAAAAGATAAAGGTCTAGCGGTTGCTAGACCTTTTTTATTGCCGTTAACGAAAGACCGAGTAGCTGGCTCATGAACTATTCAATGTAAGTGAAACTCGTATCCAACACATAAAAATATCCAGCACATAAAAAATCCCCCTTACTGAGTAAGAGGGATTCGATATGGGCAAGTTATATCCTAAAAGGCTAAGCGATTAGTCTGTGCCGTATTCTTTGTACAAACGACGACATGCGCGGCCATCGCTGTGGAACAGGTGACAACGGTGCGCTGGAATACCAATCGCCAACTTGTCACCTGATTCGATTTTCAACGTGTCTGGCTGGCGATAGATAACATCAGCATCGGCACTTTCAAGGTTTAGGTAAACCTGAGTTTCGTTACCAAGTTTCTCTACCATCATCACGTCAGCTTCAATCGTCGCGTCACCTGATTCAGCAGACATCAAGTGTTCAGGGCGAATACCCAGAGACATACGATCGCCAGCATTAACCGTCGTCCCGTCAACAGGAATCCAGAAAGTCATGCCATTAGAAAGTTGTACCAATACGCGTTCTGCTTCAGCTTGTTCAATGTGCACCGACATGAAGTTCATCTTCGGTGAACCAATAAAGCCAGCAACAAAACGGTTTTGAGGGTAGTGGTAAAGGTCAAGCGGCTTACCGACTTGAGATACATAACCACCATCCAGAACAACGATCTTATCCGCCATTGTCATCGCTTCCACTTGGTCGTGGGTAACGTAGATCATGGTACAACCCAGTTGACGCTGTAGCTTGGTGATTTGCGAACGCATTTGAACACGTAGTGCAGCATCTAGGTTTGATAGAGGCTCATCAAGTAGGAATACGTTTGGTTGAGAAACCAGAGTACGACCAATCGCAACACGTTGACGTTGACCACCAGAAAGTGCTTTAGGTTGACGCTCAAGAAGGTGACCAAGCTGAAGAATTTCTGCAGCATGTTCAACACGCTTGTCGATTTCAGCTTTATTTGCGTTTGCTAGCTTAAGACCGAAAGACATGTTGTCGTATAGGTTAAGGTGAGGGTAAAGCGCGTATGATTGGAATACCATACCTACGCCACGCTTTGACGGTTCAACGTCATTCATGCGTTGGTCGCCAATGTACAAATCACCAGACGTAATGTCTTCTAGACCTGCGATACAACGTAATAGCGTCGATTTACCACAACCTGATGGTCCAACGAATACTACGAATTCACCTTCGTTGATGTCTAAGGTTACGTCCTTAGAAATCTGTACATCACCATATGATTTATAAACGTTTTTTAACGTGACACTCGCCATCTAGCTTGTCCTCGATCGATCAAATTTTAAGTTTTACTGCTTATCATTATAAGAAATTTTTGGGTCAGCAGTAACTGTAGGAATTGGTAAGTATTGAGTGAGTAAGAAAAAAGTGGGTGAGACTTGGCTTCTTTAACCAAGCCCACCCGTCATAGCCAAACTGATGCCCATTTCCCCCACATCCAGCTAAACCTCCCCCGTGATTCAATCACAGATTTAGCTCGATGCTAATATAAGACACCAGCGGGCAGTGAAGCCAACTAAATGAATTATGCGTCAACGCATAACACTTGCCGGTAAAGGGTTCTTACTATCCACTCTTGGATGAATGCAGTTTCGGTGAAATGGCGTAAGGGTACATCCTCCTAACGGAAAATTAACTAGGGGGAGTAGGAGGGGAGGAGTAGATAAATGGGGTTATCCTCAATTGGCGATCCAGTTCAAATAAATCCACCACGTAACGGTGATGTGGATCACGATGAGTATACACTTTGTGACTTCGCTCTCTAATCTGACCGGATGGCGATCACGAATTTAAGCCATAATAGCTAGGGCGTAGTGGCTAGGATGATGAGCTAGGGTCTGTTTTCTCAGATCATAACCTCCGAAAACTGGCTCATCTTGGTAGATGTGCCCTACGTATAAATATAAAAAGGATATTCACATGAAAAACGCTCTAAGCGCTGTAGCTCTAGGTACAATAGTTGCTCTGGGTTCTTTTGGTGCAAATGCTGCTATCGAAGAAGGACAACTAACAATCTGGGTAGGTGGTGACAAAGCTTATGAAGGCATGGCTGAAGTAGGTAAACGCTTCGAAGAAGATACTGGTGTTAAAGTAACCGTCGCTTTCCCTGACAAGCTAGAAGAGAAATTCCCTCAAGTAGCTGCAGCTGGCGATGGCCCAGACATGATCTTCTACGCACATGACCGTTTTGGCGGCTATGCAGAAGCGGGACTTCTTGTTGATATCAAACCTTCTAAAGAAACTAAAGAAGGTATCGTAGACTTCGCATGGGACGCTGTTTCATACGAAGGTAAAACAATCGCATACCCTGTTGCTGTTGAGTCAGTTTCTCTAATTTATAACAAAGCGCTTGTTCCTAACCCACCTAAGTCTTGGGAAGAAATCCCAGCACTTGATGCTGAACTTAAAAAAGACGGCAAGAAAGCAATCATGTGGCCTCTACGTGGCGGCGCTTACTTCACATGGCCTCTACTTGCAGCTGACGGCGGTTACGCATTCAAACAGACTGCAGAAGGTTACGACATTAAAGATGCGGGCGTAGCGACTGATGGTGTTCAGAAGTCTCTAGGTTTCATCGAGAAGATGGTACAAGACAAGGTTATCTCTGCAGACATGGATTACTCAGTTGCTGAGTCTGAATTTGTTGCGGGTAACGTTGCAATGACAATCAACGGCCCTTGGGGTTGGGAAAACATCAAGAAAGCTGGCGTAGATTACGGCGTAACAACTTTACCTAAGTTCAACGGTAAAGCGTCTAAGCCTTTCGTTGGTGTATGGGCGGGTGGTATCAGCACTGCGTCTCCAAACCGCGACCTAGCTGTTGAGTTTATGGAAAACTACCTACTAACTGATGAAGGTATGAAGAGCCTGAACGACGACAAGCCACTAGGTGCTGTTGCTCTTAACTCTTTCCAACGTCAACTAGACAGCGATACTCGTATTGCAGCAACAATGGACAACGCGATGAACGGTGAAATCATGCCTAACATCCCTCAGTTCACAACATTCTGGTACAGCATGGAAGAAGCGATCGGCAACGTAGTTGACGGCCGTCAATCAGTAGACCAAGCACTAAAAGCTGCTGAAGGTCGTATGGTTAAGTAACACCCAGGCACTACCTTTTAAGGAGGGGGTAACCTCTCCTTACTTTTCTATTTTTTATCTATATCGCTAGCAGGTTCCTCTATGCAGTCAGTTCAAGGTACAGATGCTATCCCAGCACCATCAAGCCTTCCAGGCAGTAAAAGCGTCTTCATCAAATGGGGGTTGCTTGGTAGCGTTGGCTTAATAAACGGCTACGCTACAATTCTAATGTATTCTCGCGGTGAGCTCGCTTTTGCGCTGCTTACAGTGATCTTAACGGCTTTGGCACTTTACATTTTTGGTAGTAAAAAAACTTACGCCCACCGTTATATTTACCCAGGTATTGCCGGAATGATCTTGTTCATTCTTTTCCCATTGGCATACACCGTAGGGCTTGCGTTTACTAACTACAGCGCGAAAAACCAGCTTTCTCTAGAGCGTACTCAAACCGTTCTTTTAGACCGTTCTTTCCAAAGCGGTGAGAGCTACCCATTTACTTTGTACAAGACAGATGACGGTCACCAGATCGTTGTAAAAGATGGCGATCAACTGTTAGCGACTGACGTATTTTCTCTAGACAATATGACAGAAACAGAGATGGACCTATCTGTAATCGAGTCTGCGCAAGGTGAAAAAGAGAAGATCAAAGCGATCATCCAAAACCGAGCAGCAATCAGTGGTGTTGATTTCAATCTACCTGACGGTGGTGACATCCGCATGAGTGGCTTACGTAAGTTTGCTTCTGTTGCTCCGCTTTACACGCTACAAGACGATGAAGAAACGTTAATCAACAATGAAACGGGTGAAGTTCTCAAGCCAAATATGGATGTGGGTTTCTACCAGCGTGTTGATGCAAATGGTGAGTTTACGGGTAATACCATCTCTCCAGGTTTCGTGGTTAGCATTGGTACGCATAACTTTGAGCGTGTATGGAAAGATGACGGCATTAAAGAACCATTTATCAGCATCTTTATTTGGACGGTTATCTTCTCGGTATGTACCGTAGCGTTCACGCTAGTTATCGGCCTTGTATTGGCTAACATCGTGCAATGGGAAGAGTTGAAAGGTCGTTCTATTTATCGTGTTCTACTGATTCTGCCTTACGCCGTACCCGCGTTTATCTCGATTCTTATCTTTAAGGGTCTATTCAACCAAAGCTTTGGTGAGATCAACATGGTGCTCGAGAATATCTTCGGCTTAAGCCCGAACTGGTTCTCAGACCCTATCTTAGCGAAAACCATGGTGTTGATGGTTAACACATGGCTAGGTTTCCCTTACATGATGATTCTATGTATGGGTCTGCTTAAAGCGATTCCTGATGATTTATACGAAGCGTCAGCAATCGATGGTGCGAACTTCCTTGATAACTTCAAGCGCATTACGTTCCCATTGATGATTAAACCGCTTACACCGCTATTGATTGCAGCGTTTGCCTTTAACTTCAACAACTTCGTAATGATTCAACTATTGACGAACGGTGGCCCGAACATGATTGGTACTTCTGAGCCAGCGGGTTACACAGACTTGCTTGTAAGCTACACGTACCGAATTGCATTCGAAGGCGGCGGCGGTCAAGACTTCGGTCTAGCAAGTGCTATCGCAACGCTTATCTTCCTATTGGTTGGTGCACTAGCGTTACTAAACCTTCGTTTCACTAAACTGTCTCAAGATTAAGGAGCTCGACAATGGCTATGGTACAAGGTAAAGGCCTTAAATACCGAGTGTGGGCAACGCATGCAGTGTTGTGGTGCTTCTTGGCAATGATTATCTTCCCACTACTTATGATCATCGCGATCTCGTTCCGTGAAGGTAACTTCGCAACCGGTAGTTTGATTCCAGATAACCCATCATTGGAACACTGGAAGCTAGCATTAGGTATGTCAGTGACGAACGCAGATGGCTCGGTAACGTCACCGCCGTTCCCAGTACTGACTTGGTTATGGAACTCGATTAAAGTGGCAGGTGTTACATCGATTTTAATCGTGGCACTGTCAACGACATCGGCTTACGCATTTGCTCGTATGCGCTTCAAAGGTAAAGAAACTATCCTGAAAGCGATGATGATTTTCCAAATGTTCCCAGCAGTATTGGCTCTAGTAGCAATCTACGCGCTGTTTGACAAACTTGGTCAATACATTCCGTTCTTAGGCTTGAACACACACGGTGGTCTAATCTTCTCTTACCTTGGTGGTATTGCACTGCACGTATGGACGATTAAGGGTTACTTTGAAACGATTGATAACTCTCTGGAAGAGGCTGCAGCCCTTGATGGTGCAACACCTTGGCAAGCATTCAGACTGGTTCTACTACCGCTGTCTGTGCCAATCCTAGCGGTTGTGTTTATCCTATCTTTCATCGCGACGGTGGGTGAGGTACCAGTAGCGTCTATCCTACTTACAGATGTGAACTCTTACACGCTAGCAGTAGGTATGCAGCAGTACCTATACCCTCAGAACTACCTATGGGGTGACTTTGCGGCAGCGGCTGTACTATCAGCACTTCCGATTACTATCGTGTTCTTACTTGCTCAACGTTGGTTAGTTGGCGGTTTGACGGCAGGTGGTGTAAAAGGATAAGCTGTACTCTATAAGAAAGAAAAAGAGCGACCGTTAGGTCGCTCTATATTGGCATTTTTATTACATCATTTGGTTTGGCCGCCGATCAGTAATAAAAATAACCCTCAGGTTACGCATAGCTGGCTACTAATCAGGTTCCTTACGCTATTAATGATTAGTGGTTTTTGTAACTCTAACCCAGGTATTTACTTGGGTTTTTTTATGCCTGCTACTGTTTGTTTTTTGTCTCAGCGTTACTCGTCAACTATCGCGCTCATATCTACTTTAAAACCCAAAGTTTCGAGTTACTTCTCTCCTAAATACCGACCACTTCATTTTGGTTACTTGTAGAAATGAACGAGTCTCACAAATCAGACACTCAGTATAAGTGGCCGTTGTACTATTGATATGTTGCTAATATTCCAATGCGTGATACTTCAATGATTTGTATGCAACAAAATCTGAAATTGCACTGAAAATGTGTAGGGAAGCGAGAGGCAGTTACAGAGTCTTTAAGTGGTATTTGCGAGGGTTATGAAAGTGGTTTTATTTATATATCTGGTTTTTGGCGGGAGTTAGAAATCAGAACTCTTTGCTCGAGGGAGCACAGCCTAAGTGTTGCAACAACACATAGATACTTTCTTGATCGAGTGCCACGCGACGAAATAGATCAGCAAATGTCTGATCTCCACCGAAACACGTTTGGATATAGTGGTTGATTTCATTGCTGTCGTAGCCTTCGACGTACAAAGTTCTAACCCATTGGTACTCAACAGCCTTTAAATTGTTCAGTGTAGACTCGCTAAGAGTGGGGCGTATGACGCTCAAGAGTGGCTCCCAGAAATTCAAATGCATCTATTATGATTGGCGGTATTTAATCAGAGCAAAATGACGACTTTATTACAGTCAAAATAAATCGGTGAACAAGTGCCGATTCATTTCAACCTTTGGCTGGGTATCACGCTCTTGTCGTCTGTATTGGGTGTGCAGCGGATTTGGCGGTGTAGAGCACGAAGGTATCAAATAGATCAATGCCAAGCAGGCGCTTGGCATTGTAATAAGGTTTTGTAGGGGAGGGCTGCTGGTGGACCTTATTTCAGGTACTTCACGTGAGCTTCCATCTCTTCACCAATCTGTTTTCGCATGTTCATTAGGCGAATAGCCGAATCTCGTAATTCGATGTCTTCTGGCGTCTCTGGTATCCACTCTGGTACTTTAGTCGGGTTACCATTCTCATCAACAGCGACCATAATAACGATACAGTGAGTTGTTAGGCGGTTATTGAGCTCTTTAGGGTCGCTTGCTTGCACGTCGATAGCGATATGCATTGAAGATGAACCTGTGTAGATGACCTTTGCACTTACCTCCACAAGGTTGCCTACATGAATTGGGGCAACGAATCGAATTCCGCCTGCATAGGCTGTTATACAGTATTTACCGCTCCAACCTGCAGAACAAGCGTAGGCTGCTAAATCGATCCACTTCATTGCTGCACCACCATGAACTTTACCACCAAAGTTCACATCCCCGGGTTCAGCTAAAAAACGCAGAGTAACGTCTCGTTTACCATCTTGTCGGCTATTGCTACTGCTCATCTATCTTCCTTCATTATTATTTTGCTGCATAACATGCTTGTTACTTACTAGTAACAATATACTTAAGATGACATAAGTTAAAGCGGATAATCTCACGGTTAAGACTATTTTTTTCAAACAGATGATCAGTTGATGAATATTGGTGCTTAAAGGCGTATCAGGCGAATGGCAAACATGGATGAGGTGATATCAAGCAAGCGATTAGAAATACTGATTGAGTCGCTAGCTTGGTCGATTACAAAAAAACACCTAGCGCAATGCTAGGTGTTTCTAAGCCGTGTGGTACTCATGTCGGTACCTTTTTTGTGTTAGCCAACTAACCGCTGTTGATTTGGTTTAGTTAAAGTGACTGTATCTCAGTTACCACTAAAGTGGTAGTAATTGTTGTTTTCTTATCAGCTCACTTTTACTGTTTTACAAAGTATAGATCCTTCGCGTAGATATTTCCTTTCGGATTATTGTCTGGGAAGCCTTTTAGTGTATTTTGCACTAATCGTGTGTGATTGTAATGATACAGAGGCATAACTGCTGCAGAATCGTTGAGTAACGACTCAGCATGCTGATATAAAGTAAAGCGTTTGGACTGATCTTCCATTTTACTCGCTTGCTGTAAGAGCTCATCATAATCTGGATTACAGTAGCCACTCTCATTGGCTGTGTGATCACAAGTGAAGGCTTCTAACAGTGCAGAAGGCTCTGGATAGTCACCAAATGCCCATGAGCGAGCCAGCTGATAGTCGCCACTTCCCTTCGCTGCAACATAGGCTTTCCATTCCATGTTCTCTAGCTCAACTTTTACGCCAAGTGGCTTCCACATCGATGCAATCGCGATCGCTATCTTTTTATGATTCTCACTGGTGTTGTATGTCAGGGTGAACTTGAGCGGCTTGTTTTCGTTGTATCCCGCCTCTTCAAGTAACGCTTTGGCTTTGGTTAAACGCTGCGCGCTGTCTAGAGAATTGAATTCGGATAGGGGGGCTGTGTAGTCAGGAATATTATTCGGCGTCACGCTGTATGCTTCTGGCTCTCCTTGACCAGTGACTTTTTCGACCAGAATCTCACGATTGACGGCCATGCTCAGTGCTTGGCGTACTCTTACGTCATCAAAGGGCGCTTGACGTGTATTGAATGAATAGACGTAAGAGCCCAGTAGAGCTTGTGCTTTGATTTGTTCAGGGCTTTCTTGGATTAATTTCTGGTAGTACTCAAGCTGAACGCGATTGGTCATATCAATTTCACCCGCTTGATAACGGATAAGCTCTGCATTTTGAGATGATAAGCCCAAATAGGTCACCTTGTTGATGATTGTCGATGTGTCATCCCAATAATTTGGATTCCTCTCGACTTCAACGTATTCGTTGGGCACCCATTTACTCAAAGTGTAAGCACCGTTGGTCGCGATATTTTCAGCGCGAGTCCATTGGTCGCCTTTCTCTTGAACCAACTCAGCAGGCAAAGGGAAAAAGGTCTTGATGCTCATTAAACTCATAAAGTAGGGCGTAGGTTTTGAAAGTGAAATCTCAACCGTGCGCTCATCTAATGCTTTGATGCCAAGCTCAGAAGGATCTTTATCTCCTAATAGAATCTCGCTAGCGTTCACGATGTTAGCCGTCGAAAAAACAAAACCCGTGTTGTTACCTGTTTTCGGAGACACTGCGCGCTGCCAACCAAACACAAAATCAGACGCGGTGACTGGGTCGCCATTCGACCACTTGAGATTCTCTTTCAACACAAACGTCACGGTTTTGCCGTCTTTGCTGATAGACCACTCTTTGGCTTGCCCTGGGATGATTTGCCCGTCACTGTCCTCAATTACAAAGCCTTCAAACATATCATTGACGATAATGTCACCGGGCATACCTGAGTTTACGAAGCTAGGATCTAGTGTGTTGGGCTCTGCACCGTTGCCACGTACAAAATGTTGTTCCTCAGCTAATAGTTCTTCAGCTAATGGTGCATTAGCAGGAACAGTCGCAGCAAAACTTGAAGCAGAGGATAAAGCAAGCAGGGACGAGATGATCACAGGGATCGTTGGTTGAGTCATTGTAATTCCTTTTACAACTTAAACAGTACTCAATGCATTAAACCTGAGTCGGTAACATGTTGCAACCACAATGAACGCGTATTAAAAGCATTTGAAAGGCTTGTGAATAAAACAGCAGTGCCTACTTGGGGAGTAGGCACTGTGAGAAAAGTGAGTTTGAATATTTACCCTAATGTGAGCGTTGGGTAATGCGTTTAGCTTTGTTGAGGGAGAGGAGCCTCAAGCCTTGGTTTTCTTTTGATTTGAGCAAGGATGACACCGGAAATGACCATCACACCACCAATGATGTGGAATTGGTTAATCTCTTCACCAAGCCATGTCGCGGCTAATACGATCGCAACAACCGGAAGCAAGTTCATGAACATCGCGCTTGAGTCAGCACCAATCGTGTCAATCGCCTTCACCCACATCCAAGGCGCTAAAATTGAAGCGGCAACCGCTGCGTAAGCTATCAATGGGAGCGCTTGTTGCGGTGGTAAAAGCTGTTCGCTGGTAAGCCAAAGTGGCGTAAGCATCGCGACAGCAAACAGACCCTGAATATAAATCACCACCCAGCTACTGATCGGCATTTTCCAGCGTTTCAGTAGCACACAGTACGAAGCATAAACAAAGGCCGCAATCAGCATATAGCCATCGCCTTGAGTCAATTCTTGATGCATGAAGAATAACGGATCGCCTTTACCTAACATCAGAGCTAGGCCTGACAGTGACAATACACCACCAACAATACTCAAACTAGAAATCGACTTGTGCAGCAAAGGGACGCTTAAAAATACACTGATCAACGGGACTAAAGACGTGATCAATGCCATGTTGGAAGCGGTTGTGGTTAAGCCGGCGTAGTAACCTAGAGATTGGTTCAACACCATGCCCAAAAAGCCGAGGAACGCTAATTTAGATAGGTTTGGCTTAATGACAGCCCACTGCTTCATCACTGGGCGAATGCAGAAAGGCGTGAGAATTAACATCGCAAAAAACCAGCGGTAAAAACTCATCGCGCTAGGTTCTATGGTGCTTGCAGCAAGCTTGTTGACGATTGCATTGGCGCCCCAGATACAGACTGTAAAAAATGGTAAGAGATAATGCATGTGAATTCCATGGCGAATGAGTTGATGCGGCTAGTTTGACAGGTCGTTATACTTACAAGTATCTTTAGAAAGACATCAGGCGCGATAGGAAGACAAGTTTGAAAAAACAGTCCAGAAACCTTCATCCATCCTTATCAATTGATAAGGCACCATCCAACGTATTTATGAATTTTGAAGCGTTTCTTTCGAACACTGAAACCCGAGTTCATAGCCACTCATGGGGACAGGTTCAATTGATCAGTGGCGGTATATTAGAGATGGAAGCGGAAAGCACCCGATTTCTAGCGCCACCACATTTAGCTATTTGGGTACCGGCCGGGGTGATGCATTGCAGTTATAACCGTAAGCCTTTGGACTACTGTTCGCTAAATATCGCCCCAGAGCTAACGCAACATCTGCCAGATAAAACCAGCCTTATAAAGATCACGCCGATTGTGTCTTCTATTATCGATGACTTTCGCGAGCGTGGAATCAATGTTGCGGAAAAAGAACAAGATCAAAGGCTCGTTCAGGTACTGCTTGACCAACTTGCGCAGCGTGAGGTTGAACACCACTTCTTGCCTTCAACCGATAATAAGTATCTAGCGCCAATATTGGCTTCTGTTGAAGAGAACCCAACCGACGAAGTGACACTGAAAGATTGGGCTGAACGTGTCCACACCACGGAAAGAACCCTTTCTCGCCACTGCCAGACGGAGCTCGGAATGAGCTTTACCGAGTGGCGGCTACGAGTGCGCTACCTTTACTCAATGGACTTGTTGAGAAACGGCCAATCGGTTAAAGAGGTCGCTCTTACATTGGGTTATAACCAAGCAAGTCCATTTATCACCATGTTCAAACGTTACGCGAACCAAACGCCAGAACAGTATAAGAACCGTTTGTTGTAGTTCGTTCTATGTACTTAAACTTTACAACATGCCCAATCAAGTCCTGGAACTCTGTTTGGGCATATCTGAGATTTTGCCGATGAATTCAAGATGTATCGTAGATAAAATGTTTGAATTTCAATCAGTACGCGGTTGTTTCGGATAGTGAAGTTGTAGAATCACCACAGGCCTCCCTCCTAGTCTCCTAATTTTGTTCCATTGGACTACTTAACTGCTTAACCACTCAGAAAACCTCTAAAGCTCCAGAGAGATTCTTTATTCTTGGACGTAGTTAAACAGCATATCCTGCCTCTCCCTATATTCTTTGAGCGCTTTTCATCTTATTTTTCAGTTAATACTGACTACACCTTCACCATTTATGGCTGACTTTTCCTCTTTTTAGACCTCTGACAACTTTGGATCCGAAAGCTAAGATACGTCAGATATGCCTCTGGGTAATATTTGATGTTCATTAGTTCATTTCCGAATCTAAATTTAATTATTTAATATTCTTTTATCGAAACGAGGTTGTTTAGGAATAACAACCTCGCTTCGGGGTTAATTAAAAAATCATGATGCAGTTAAATTAATAACTGCAATTGCAAAGGAGAGCATAATAAATAAGAGAGAACAGTATGAAATTATTAAATAAAAACAAATCAAATTTTACGTTAGCACTTGCTTCTATTTTATCCTTATCATTCACATCAGTTTTTGCGGATGAATATCAGGACATGTCTGACCCTATGGCTGTCTATTCTCAAGCAGGATTAGGTTTTACAAATAAAGGTGTTAATTTTAAGTTTGGCCAAGCCTATGACCTGACTCTTATACACAAATT
>NZ_JBFRRH010000010.1:0-17401 GCF_041472995.1 Vibrio sp. 10N.261.46.A3
CTACCTTGAAAAACACCGCTAGCAGTACCTTCAGGTCTTGAATGATACTTAGTTGGAACTTCTTTGATTGACATATTATGGTGCAACGCGTGTACGGTTAATTCCGTTTCAATTTGAAAGCCATCACTAAAAATTGGAACTGTTTTAACAAACCTACGACTCATAACTCGGTAGCCCGAAAATACATCACTCAATTGAGCGCCGAACCCTCGGTTGATAAGTGTCGAGAACATCTTATTACCGAAAATATGTCCTTTGGGGTAAGCCCCTGAAGAACGCTCTCGGCTACCGATGATCATATCGAGCTGTTCAGTTACGAGCTGATCGATCAATGTGGAGCATATTGACGCATCGTAGGTATCGTCACCATCTGCCATAATGTAAATGTCAGCATCAATATCCGAAAACATCCTCCTCACAACTTCGCCTTTACCTTGACGAGATTCATGACGAACAATGGCACCAGCCTGTAACGCCTCCTTGACCGTCCCATCAGTAGAATTATTGTCGTACACATAAATAGTTGCGCTGGGTAAAGCTAATTGAAAATCAGCCACAGTTTTTCCAACAGCCCCAGCTTCGTTAAAGCACGGGAGTAACACAGCAATGGTTTGTTCTTTCATGTACTCCCCCTAACTCGAAATACTCGGTAACCGCTTTCGATGTTGTCGTGCACAACCTCCAACCAAGTCGGTGTATCTGAGCTGTATAGTTTATTGATTAATGCCTCCTCACCAGCTGAGTCCTTTAAAATCAACAAATGTGGATCATTGCCAACAACAATAATATCTATGTTTTTAGCTATGATTTTCTTTTCAGCTAAGCTGAGATCTTCCTCTAGCATCACCTCAATAAGAAACTGATTCCCGACAATATTTCGATGGTAAGGAGCGGCAATAATACGGTTAGTCGTTTTTGCCAATACCGGAGCCCCTGTTTCTATTCCAGACAGGATAGTTTGCGAATTTATATCGTTATCTTTTAAAACCTTATAGATACTCAAAGGCTCTTCCTCTTCATCAAGAGTAGTTGTAATTTCTTCGGTTGGCGACAAAGCGAGAATGACAAACGCTACCGCTAGTGGTGCTCCAGAAATAATAACCGTCGCTTTTATGATGGAGGAACGGATGTAATCCGCTAACTGAAGAACCACATACGCCTGGAGTGGGGCCGCTAACACAAAACACAACCTCATGACTCTAATCTGCCAAAAGATCGCAAGGGCTAAATTGAACATAAAGATGATATACAAAATTGTGCAGTGGTCGTTTTTACGTTTAAAAAATGGATACAAAGTGGCAGGAATCACGAGCAAAGCGTAATTCTCTATTGAGAAAAAACCATGACTTGCGACATATCTAACGATCGATTTCGCTTCTGTCACTTGGTCTAGCCAATACACTTTTAGTAACGGGGGGTAATCAATTAATAAAGCACTACTGAGTGAAGGGTAAAGTACTGCCACTGGGATTAAAAATAAAACAGCAAGAAAAAAGAATAACAAAGCCTTTGGCAATAGGTTCTGACCTTTATTCATTAACCGACTGTAAATATTGACAAATAGCCAACCACAGAAGAAAAGAATAATGAGAACAAATGATATTTCGTCGTACTTAAAAACAAAAAACTCATCGTAAGGCCGATTTAATAAAACCGCACAAACCCCAAACAGAGCAGAACTCGCATACAGCTTAGAGATATAACCAAACCACTCATGGCGAACAAGACCGTAATACACGGTGTAAATCGTGAAGAAAATCATAAATAACAATACATTGTCTAACCCTGTCCACAAAGATAAAGACAACAAGATTGCTTGAGCATAAACACGCCATGATTGGCACAATTGGTTGTGATTTAACGGCGTCGAGGCTAAAAACAAGACAGCGAAGATAAGCTGAATATTATGATGATCAATAGAACCGGGTAAAAAATGGATAATTGAAGGCGAAGAAATCGCAAACATCATGCTAATAAAGCGATACTTGGCACCAAAGAGGTGGTCAGCTAAGTAAAAGCATGACAGTGAAAAAAGCAGCAAGTAAAGCAGGGGGACAAGAGAGATGGATATTGTATAAGCAAGGTTATCATCAACGATAACCAATAGTGGAAAGGCAACAAGCGACAGAACGAGATCAGGAAAACGAGACCAATGAATAACAATGCCATCAGCGGCATTAAAATTATTCATTGGTTCTAGGTACCAATGACCAGTTGCCATCCAATCCTGAAATTGAACGAAACGCATATAGTCGTCATTGTCATTCAGATTAAGAGCTAAAACACTCTCCCACTTGTAAATAAATATCACTGTGGCACAAACTAGCCAGATGACAGAGATAACAATGATATCTTTGTTAAAATTATCACTTTTAGGCAATATGAATATCCTTTTCATTAAGCCAAATTCTAAATGACTATTGCTCCATCTCTCTCACTTCCGCTAGTGCTCTGTTTAAGTTTTCGTTCGCTACTCTGTAATACGATGGTTTCTTATCGATAGCTTGTTGAAGGTAAGGAACAGCCTGATCTGGCTTACCTTGTAATATTAGGAAATACCCAACATTATTCAATGCTTCAGGCGTATCCATATGTCGCATAAACATATTAGTGGCTTTCTTAACATCACCTGAGGCTAGGTAAATGAGTGCCAGATTATTTTGGGCCTTTTCGTTATTTGGCTCTAACTCTAAAGCTGAACGCGTGTACTGATACGCTTCTTTGTAATTGCCGTACATGTAATGCGAATAGCCCATGTTCAATAGAGCCTTGAATGAGTTTTTGTCTATCTGTAATGATTTCTTAAAATACTCTTGAGCTATCTGATGTTTTCCATCAACATCTTCCAACACACCAATCCCCATATACGCTGACGCTGGAGACATATTGTCAACCTTTAAGCTAGCTACTTCAGTTTGGTTCAACGATTGGTAGTTTTTTGTCGTCTCACTACTTTTCAAGCGAACTTGGTCTGCGTTTATCGCTTTAAAAAAGTAGCTTCGACCTTCATCGGTCCGGCGCTGTTTTGTATATAAGATCCCCAACTCTTCCAATACCTCAGTATGTGCTGGGTTAAAATCCAAGGCAGCTAGGTACGCTTTCTCGGAAAGCGCATAATTACCACGAGACGAATGAATTTTTCCTATCGTAAACAAGGTTTTGTCGTGAAACTCCTGTTCAGGGAAAGACAGAGATCGGATGTACTCATAAAGCGCTAAATCTATATTATTATCTCTAAGCGCAATATCACCACGCATTATTGCTTCTTTTTCATTTAGTGGTGGATCATCGCTAGTTAATGTATCGATCGGCTTTCCAGAGTACAATTCTGCGTCAAACTGATTGGTTGGTTCATCAGAGGAAGCGCAACCAAGTAGCCAAAATGGCAATAGTAGTAAAACAAATTTATTTAAAAAAATCATAAGCTTGCTCCCGGCGCACTCAATGCGTCCATTACGATAAGTAGCCCCGGGCCAAGTGCGACAATGAAAAAACAAGGCCAAATAAATATCAACATAGGAAATAACATTTTGGTCGGTATTTTTGCTGCTATCTCCTCAGCAGCTTGCTGCCGTTTATCTCGAAAATCTTCAGTATAATCACGAAGCGTTTGCGCTAAGCTACCGCCCATTCTCGATGCATGAGAAAGCAAAGAAACCAATCCTTCCAATTCGACTAAACCGGTTCGCTCGATAAGCTGTCTAAGAGCATCAGGCATGGTTACACCTGCTTGGATTTTTGCAAATACAGTCTCGAGTTCATCGGCGAGATCAGGTTGGGAGACATAAAGTTCAGATGCAACACGTCCAAGAGCCGCATTAAAACCAAGTCCTGATTCAGTACAGACAACGAGAAGATCAAGCGCATCAGGAACACCGTTTCTAATTTTTTTCTGGCGCTCTTTTTGTAATTTACTCAGAATAATATTTGGCGTGAATGTTCCGAGGAAAACACAAGTCATGATAAGTAGATTATTGTACTCCCCACCCAACGATATGTAATAAACCATGAAAGCAGCGACGATACCTATTAAGCTAGATAAAACCTTCAACGCATAAAAAACTGATAACGAGCTCTTCTCATGGAACCCGGCATGCATCAACTTTTCCGAGTAAGTTTCATTATCTTTTTTATTGCCTTTACTTATAAAAGGGCTTAATGATTCTAACGTATTGGAGAAATCGTATGGTTTTCGGCCAGTCGGTGCCCCGTCTTCTGATATCTGTCTCAGTTTCTTGTCCAAAGGAGAACGAGCTCCTAAAAATAGAAATCCAAGCGTTAGTGTTAACAAGACTGTTGTAAGCAAAATCATCGCATAGATAATGGCCTGAGAGCTGAATCCAAACTCTTCTAACATCTGCTTCCAGACTTCAATATTTAATAATTCCATAAGTTAAATCTCTATACTGATGATCTTTTTAATCCATAAGGCTCCGATCGCCAAAAGAACAATACCGACACTGACCATCGATAGACCGCGAGGATCTTTGTAGAGTGGCTCGATATATTCAGGACTGGCTACCTTCAAAGCAAAAAATAAACCAAAAGGGGATAAGGTTAAGATCCATGCTGATAGACGACTTTCAGCAGAGAGCGTTTTTACTTTCCTTTCTAACTTAAAGCGGGCTCTTAGTACTTCAGATACCTTTTGCAGGTTCTCTGATAGATTCCCCCCAGTCTCTTTTTGTAGCATTACTGCACTAGAAAAAGCCAACATTGATACGGTGGGAACTCGCTCTGCCATCTGCAAAATAGCTAAACGTAAGTCATAACCGTAGTTAAGTAAGTTGTAGGTATTTTTAAACTCAGCACCGATAGGTTCAGGAAGTTCTTCGCCAACTTCATTAAATGATTGAACAAGCGGTTGCCCTGCTTGCAGTGCTCGTCGGATAATATCTAAAGCCTCTGGAAGTTGCTCTTCGAATCGAGCCATTCTATAAGCCACTCGATTTTGTACATACAGATAAGATATAACCCAAACAGAAATGAATGCTGCTAAACTAATAAACCATTCTTGATTGGTCATTATTGATATCAATGCGAGCAAGACACCACAAAGAGAAACAATAAGTAAAAATCGGCTCAATGCTAATTTAAAACCAGCTAATTCCAACATTTTTTTTAAGCCAGCAAAGTATGGAATAACTATTAACTTACGGTCTATAGGAGATAATTCTTTGTTATAATGTTCTTTTAATAAAGATAGACTCTCTTCATCGATATTACGTTGCGTCTCTTTCAAACGTCGAGACAGCTCTTTATGCTTCGCTTTTTTCCCTGCAGCAGGTAACAACAAAGCTTGAGAGATAAAAAGCACCGCAATGAATAACAGACCTAATGAAACGCTTACATTATCCATAATCTCTCCTTAACCGTGAGTCTCAGTAAAGAGCTCGAAAGGCAGGTCGAGTCCACGTTTGACTAACTGGTCATGATATTGAGGAACGACCCCCGTTGCTGTGTAATAGCCGATAATATTGCCATCTTCATCAATACCTTGACGTTGGAAACGGAAAATTTCCGACATCGTAATCACCTCACCTTCCATACCATTGATCTCTTGGATGCTCACCATACGACGCTTACCATCTTCTTGTCGTTCCATCTGTACGACGAGGTGAATAGCCGAAGCTATTTGAGCTCGTAAGTTTTTGGTTGATATGTTCCACCCAGCCATCGAAAACATGTTTTCGACACGACTCAAAGCATCACGGGGGGTATTAGCGTGAATAGTAGCAAGAGATCCATCATGGCCCGTGTTCATCGCAGCCAGCATATCAACCGCTTCGCTACCACGAACCTCACCAACCACGATTCGGTCGGGGCGCATACGCAGGGTATTTTTTACGAGTTCTCGCTGGCTGATTTCGCCTTTACCTTCTAGGTTTGCTGGGCGAGTTTCCAATCGAATAACATGAGGTTGTTGAAGTTGAAGCTCCGCAGAATCCTCAATGGTAATGATTCGTTGATCACGTGGAATAAAGCCAGAAAATATGTTTAACGTGGTGGTTTTTCCTGAACCTGTACCACCTGAAATCAATATATTGAGCTCGCCTTTTACTGCAGCTTCAACAAACTTAGCCATTTGGGGTGAAACTGAATTGTAATCAATAAGGTTATCCATCGTTAAACGATCCACAGCAAAACGGCGGATAGAAACAGAGGGGCCATCAAGTGCGAGAGGAGGGATAATAGCGTTCACACGTGAGCCATCAACTAAGCGCGCATCTACCATAGGTGATGATTCATCTATTCGACGGCCAACCTGGCTGACGATACGGTCGATAATGTTTCTTAGATGGCGATCATCAAGAAAAGTATAGGGCGTTTTTTCGAGTTTACCTCTTCGCTCCACGTAAACGCTCTTAGCGCCGTTGACCAATATATCTGACACGGTTTGATCGGCTAATAAGGGCTCTAACGGACCAAGACCAAAAACCTCATCTTCAATCTGCTTGATGACCCTTTTTCGACCTTCTGCACTTAAAGCATGGCTACCATCTTCAGCCATCAACTGTACGATAGCTTCGTGCAAATCTAACTTAGCACGCTCTTTCTCCAAACTCGAGAGTAACCCTAAGTCCAATGTCTCAAGCAACTGCTTATGAAAGAAGTGTTTGATTGATAATTCTTGCTCCAATACTTTTCGAGCCTCATCAATTGCCTTCTCTTTTTCAACGCTCGCTTCAGCATTCCGAGAATGACTAGACGTCTCAACATTGGATAAACGGTCAACAGGATTGGCATCTTCTGAATCATGCGAAATCTGTTCTACTTTTTTTTCAAACTCTGGATTTACATTTTTTCGTTTAAAGAACATCACAATCCCTCGTGTTTACTTTTCATCAACCCATTATGAAAACAACTTTTTCAGCCACCCTTTCTCTTCTTGTTCTGGTGGTGATAGAACATGAGACAAATCGATGATAGAGCGAGTAATAGAGCTTTTCTTTCTCGACTGAACTAACGGCTGCCCCAAGTTGGCACTCTCCAGCGCAACTTTAAAATCGTTAGGCATAAGATGTATATTGTGATTACCCACCGCCTGCTCTACATCTTTTAACTTAATTGAATGTCGCTTTTCATAACGGTTGAGAATGACCTCTATTGAGTCGCTTTGTAGGCCATATTCAAACTTCAAAGACTTAATTAATCGACTGGTGTTTTTGACTGAAACTAAACTTTGTTGCAAAACCAAAAGTACTTTCGTCGCAGGTGATATTGCTGATGCAAACACGTGGTCTAAGCCTCTAGACAGATCAATGATCACATAAGGATAAAAGCGACGTAATATCGGAAGCAGTCGACCTATTTTTTGAGCCTGCTCGAAATCATCAGCGTTATTTTCATGTTTAAAGCTTAGAACATGGAGGCCTGATTCGTGTTTATTCACCAAAGATCCCAAAGATATTTCATCCAGGTCATTCGAGCTATTAATCGCATCAGAAACACTATAAGTGGGTACTATGTTCAAGTAGTCTGGAATCACACCAAACTGAAGATCGATATCGAGTAAAAGAACTTCATTGGGGTGTTGAGTGGCCATCTCTATAGCGGTATTTAACGCTAAGGTAGTTGCCCCCATCCCTCCCTTGGTGTTCAAAAACAAGATAAATTCTCCATAACTGGAGTTTTCAAGCTTTTCGGAAGCCGTTTTCTTAAGCAGAGGGAGTAAGTCTGAAATAGTGACATTATGAGATAAGAAATCTGAGGCTCCTAAGCGAAGCGCAATTTTTAATGACCCATTATCACTTTCATCACCAAGCACAACTAAAGACAAGTCCTTGTCTTCCAAAGACAAATCATACCCCTGTAACTCAACCATTTTTTGAGCCCAATTCCCATTAGCTTCAACAAAAATAAGCTCTGGAACATCTGCACTTTTTAGGTATTCCTCACTCATTGCCGCAAGAGAAAAAGAGGTCACATGAACATTTCGACATTTTTTTAGTTCTTGACTCATATGCGAATGAAAGCCGTCAGTACTGTAGACTAACCAAACCTTTAGATTCGTTCTTAAACGCGTAATATCATTGTCGTTTCCATTAGGCGTTAATTGAATTGCTTCCCCCATACATTTATCTCCTTTTAAACAACCGTTTATGGGCATCGATTCCATATGTTAGTGCTAGTTTCAGTTTCAGGCCTCACCACACCCAAACTTTCTGCTGGTAGTATTGTTTCAAACGCAGGGGCGGCTAGAAACCCACTATTCCCTAAAAAGCTTAGGTTACTGATTAGCTGAATGCCATAACCCGTAGCCCTAGCACGCACAAATTTAATATCACCAAAGTTCGCTTCAAAATCAGAAGCAATCTCTACCCCGCTCGCGTCTAAGTAAGCCACTTCTAAGTTCGTATTAGTAAATCCAACAAGAGGAATATCATTCACTACCATTCCCGCAATATTATCTCTATCTAGGACGTAACATACCGTCGCTAACCTAGCAGCCTTCCTAGTCGCTTCACTGACCATTTGCAGCGAAAATATATAGGCACCCAACGCGAAAATGAGAAAGAGCAGCAACATAATTAACGATGAGACCAAAGTGAACTCAATAATAGCAAGCCCTTTGATTCGTCTTTTAAGCCTTATCATCACAGCACCCTCATCACCGAAGTGACACTTAATGGAATAGCAAAACTCTCATTCGAAAAAGGAATAGACAAGAAGAGTGGAACATAATCATACGTCACACTAACTCGTACATAACTGTCGCCTGAAGGCGGGGTTACGGTCACATCCGATGTCGTCAATGAAGATAGAACAGCTGTCCCCACGCTGTTCTGACCATAGACCACCACATTCTGAATTTCAGACGTCGGTGCGATGGTTCCACCAATGGTTCCATACACCTCACTAACCGCATAGCGTGCGCCGTTTTGCACTGATTTCGATATCACATTATAGTGAACAAGAATATTGCCAAGCTCTAGAACTAAGACTAGAAAAAACAATAAAACGGGAGTCGCAATGACCATCTCTACGGCAGCAAATCCCCGTTGAAATTGATTAGATTGCTTCATAATCAAGATTCCCCACTATCGGGATCCTTATACAGAACAATCTTATAAGTCCCTTCCGTTGTCGACGTTGTACTACCAGAACCACCAGCGACACTGCAAGAATGTATAAACTCACCAAAAACGGCTGGTGTACCTGAGTTGTTAGTTGGTGCTTTTTGCAACAAGAAAAAACAACCAATTTTGTTTACGGTAAAGTCAGTTGAACCACCACTTTTACCAGAGCAATCAACCATAGGAATGGGCAAAATTCTTCGCCAAGCAACACCATTAGATGCACACCCAGAACCACCGTTTGCTATACAGGCGTTGGTATCTGACTCATATTGAGCATAAGTATAACTTCCATCAGAATCGATCTCTCCTGTACCAGCATCAATCGTTATTTCATTGGTAGGTTCTGTGGTTACATAATCAGAAGGGTAATCTGATGCAGACAAGCCACCGCCATAATCTCCAAATCGAGTATTCAAACCATCGCCTGTGGGGCCAACCGTGCCTCCAGGTTTAGTTGTTATATTTTCACCAATTTTGACTGGCTGGTCATAACTACCACCTAAACCTTCCTTGACGGTTTTACCACCGGAACCGAAATCCAACAGATGATAATTACCATTACCCATTTCTGACAAGCTACTATCACCCACCTTCAATGCGTGGACCGTTCCGACTTCATATCCAAATACATTAACTATCTCTTCTCCTGTCACATCGTGATAACCATCTTCAGGATCAATATCGTTATCCGAAGTGCCATCACCAATACACACCCCAATAGGTACAACGTTGTTTACAACTTCTTGCCCAGAGCTAGGCCCAGCAACGGCACTTGCCGATACTTCCTTATCAAGGCCAAACAGTTGAATGAAAAATTCATCCATCTCTAGTGCATCTACGCGAACTCGCACATAAACATCATCATTTGTACCGAACGTCGCCGTACCTGTAAAATCCTGTGGATCATTCGAATAATCAATGCTGATAGAAGCGGTCGAGAAATCAATTTCTTGGTTTCCTGTTGAAGCTGCCATGGCATTGAGTGCCGTACCGACTTCCACGTCTACAGCGTCTTTATCTTTGCTGTTGTCTAATATGGTTGCGGCAGCCAACGCTGCAGAATCAACTGCATTTTGTAAGCGCGTTTTATTCACGACCATATGGTTTATGTCTACAGCTAACGCTGAGACAGCTAGAAAAACTAACAAGGCAGCGGTAATCATCACCACAACTAAGCCTTGTTGTTTTTTAGGGCTTTGTGATACTCGATACAACATATGAGTACCTCCAGATTTAGTTAAACTCTTCTAAGATCTGGCTACTACTTCCGGACAGGTCGTTTTCACCTCTACCAACATATCTGTCGTAGCCAGTCTGCATCCGCTCCCCTGTACCATTAGGTACTTCGAGTAAATTCTCTTGGGTCGCATTAGGGTTATAAGTTTGCTCTGTTTTCACTAATGCTACTGAGTGCCCCAAACGAGCATCGTTCGCACAACCAACTAACACCATCACGAGAAAGACCATCATTATTCTAATCATATCCATCTCCTTATAAATCATGGCCAAATGAGCCTTCGCTACCACCATCGGTCGGCGATACGGTCTGTGCCGATTGAGATTGCTCTGAGTCCGATTCTGACGGTTCAGCGATGTAAGCGCTTCGGCCTAATAAGTAATATTCCAAGTCATTGGGGTCAACGAAAGCATCCGTTGGTAAAGTCACTTTCGTTCGATCGATAGGTTTAGCGAGTCGAGGAGTAACAAGAATAACGAGCTCTGTTTCACCAGATACATACTCTTGGCTATTGAAAAGCTGACCTAAAATTGGCACATCACCAAAGCCTGGCATTTTGTTACTGATGTCCCTAACATTCTCACTCAATAAACCTGCGATACCGATAGTTTGTCCATCGGCTAATTCAAGCGTCGATGATGCGCTTCGTCGAGTAATAGGAGGTATGAAGTAAGTCGCATTAGTAGTACCAGGGTCAATCGTTAACGAACTACTGTTGGCAATCTCACTCACATCAACAGCCAAATTTAGATTGATTTTCTTGTCGCTAAGAACAGTAGGGATGAACTTTAACCCAACGCCATATTCTTTATATTCAATGGTAATACCATCTTCGTCAGGCACCGGAATAGGGAACTCACCACCCGCTAAAAATTCAGCTTTTGAGCCACTTAATGCGGTTAAGTTAGGTTCTGCTAAAACTTTCGCCACACCATTTTGTTTTGCTACATCCAATGCAAAGGTAAACAAAGTATTGCTATCAATGAAAGATCCTAGAATGCCGTAATCCGTAGAAGTGGGAATATCAAAGATAGGCGTCGCACCCAGCACACCAGCAGGCACTGAAGATGCCCCCCATGAAAAGTCTGAACCACTGGTTTGGAAGAAATGGAAATTGGCGTCAAACTTTCTTACCAAGCTTCGTTGAACTTCGGCTACGGTCACCTCTAACATCACCTGTTGAGCCCCACCAATCGACATTAAATTGATAACCCCCGTAGCCGCAGCTTGTTCACTACCACTCTCTTTCGATTCATCAGCGGTTTGCCCAGATGAATAGGTTTCTGCAATTCTCATTGCCACATTCATCTGCTGTTGATTACTCACCTGTCCACTTAACAACAGACGATTTTGAGCACTATGCACTTCGATAGTTTCATCAGGAAGAAACTCATATAATTTAGCTTTGAGGCTATTAAGATCATGAGTAACCTCAATGTTAATCGACTCAATCAACCGACCTCGAGAGTCCCAAGCCATTAGGTTTGTCGCACCTAATTTTTTACCAATTAAAAACACTTCATTTGATTTTAAAATTACAATATCTAAAACTTCAGGATCACCAAGAGAAACCTTCGCCGCTTTTCCCGACAGCACGACATGCGTAGATTTATGATGTGGAACCGTGACTGTTTTTCCCGTTTGTAACGCCGCAACACTGGCCGTCGAAATACAAATTAGGCTCAAAACACACGCAATTAATATTCTCATATTTCACCTCAATCCTTGACGCGCACATTAGATGTTTCTGTACCTTTGATAATGGTGACACTTGGTCTAGGCACATATCGACGAACCACTTTTTTCTCAACTTCATGTGGGTTTCTCAAAGTCAGCTGAATACTGCCTTTACTTTTAGCCGTGAGAAGTTTCTCGGCCTCTTTCGGCGTCATCTCAAGAGTTACCGCTCGTACAATAATCGGACTGTTTTCATTCGTTTTAGCCGTTTGATCTACAGCCAAAACCTTAATATCTTTAAGAACCGTTTGAGTAGCTGCAGAATTTTTTCCGTAAGAAACCGTATTGAGAATATCAACCTTGTTACCCGGTAATAAGAAACCTGCCACACCAATAACATCATCAACACGTATCGTTACCGCACGTTTATTTTCAGGGATAAGAGCTGCAAGCGTTGACCCTTCTCCTGGTACAGTAAATCGTAACTTGTGAAGCACCTCTCCGGCATAAATGGTATTAGCGACAACCTTACCTATTAGCTCAGATTGATCCGAATAGTTGTTTTCATTGATCCAATCAACTTCCATCAACTTCGTCGTTAAATACTGCTCTTCAATTATGGTTCCAGCTTCGATTTCTTGTGATGCGACAACAACGGGGTGACGCTCGACCGTTTCAACTTCAACGGTTGGCTGAACTTGATCATCCATCCACTGCTTAGCAAAAAATACAGCCGCTAAGCCGAATACTACGGACAGTAAAAACAGTAGGAAAACTTGACTCTTATTCATTATTCTCTTCCTCGTGTCCATCAGAGGTAAAATAAACTTCCCATGCCATGGAAAGAATATCGAATGTGATAACAGGTGGGAGTTGCTCAAACGAAAGAATGTCTTTGCTTATACCAACGAGATCTTTCGGTAAACATGGGAAAAGTGGCACTTTCAGAAGCGTGTGCATTTGAGACAAACGCTCAAAAAACCCGTCTTGAAGCTCTACCTCTTTATCAGCAACGACGCTCATCCATAAAGCTTCATAATCTCGCTGATTAAGTGGCTTGAATTCAATCTTGTAACCTAAACGACGTAAAAAGGCAGGATCGCTTATTTTCTTGGGGTTTAGATTGGTAGAAAAGGCAAGAGTTAATACAAATGGCATCGTTATCTGCTGACCATTCGGCAGCGACAAATAGTCGAATGAGTACTCCATCGGTACAATCCAACGATTAAGAAGCGCATCCACCGGCATGGGCTGACGACCAAGATCATCAATGATAAAAATCCCATTATTCGCCATCATTTGTACTGGGGCTAACCAGACACGACTATTCTCTGAGTGATTGACCTCGAGCATATCCATAGTTAGTTCTCCCCCAACCTGAATATTTGGCCTTTCACAATTAAGCCAACGCTTGTCGTACTGATCTTTGAGGGAAATGCTTTGATCGCTTCCGTTACTATCCAACGGTTTATGATGTTGCGCCGAGAACACTTTGATAATGTTACCTAATGCATAGACTGCATAAGGAATAAATACAGATGTGTGCAAAGCATTCACAATACGGCTCGCGACAAAGGTTTTACCAGTACCAGCGTGCCCATATAACAGCAGAGCACGTCCAGAATTGATTGCAGGCCCTAATACTGAAATCATTTTATCGACACCATACACATCATCCAGAGCAGCTTCGACATGTGGCCGAGTCACTAACTCTGCTCTCAGGTCTTGCTGTTTGACCACATCACTGTATTGGTCAAGTGAAACTGGCGCGGGCCCTAAATAAGCATCACGTTTAAAGGCAAGATCAGCTTCTTCCAGTCCTTTCTCAGAAAGAGAATAACGGACATGACTATGGGAGACTGATGAAAGAGAAAGGTCTGAGGTAGGTTGAAACACCTCAATTAATGACTTCTTCCTCAAAACGGCTAGAGCACTTTCCACTATATGGGTAACAACACACAAATAATTAGAAAGCTCTAACACATCCGATTTAGGATAAGCAGACAAATGCTTGAGTACGAGGTTTTCAATAACAACTTCAGGAACACCCAACATATCAAGAGATGTCGGAACGGTAGGGGCTGAAATTTGAGGCTTCAAAGTTGTTGGAGCAGTACGCCCTATAATATCCATATATTATTCCTCTCCACAAAGCTAACCAACAACAGGTTTAAGTAAAGTAGCTATACATCGCTAATCCCATTACAACAGAGGGTGCAAAAGGCATCGTCACCTTATTTGAATACCTAGCGTGCAAGCTAGCACTTTCATTTAATACTGGTGCTACCCCACCAAGCATAATTAGCTTATTTTCAAAATAGCCTTTGATACTAAGACTGTTCGAGTTGGAAAAGTTATATAGCAGGTAGAAAGTCCCGATCACTCCAGAAGAAAGTAAGATAAAGTACGATGCATCAAGTAGTTGTCCCCACCCGAGATACATCCCCACAATACCTAATAGCTTCACATCTCCTGCCGACATAGCTCTTAAAAAGTATAAGAGTAATCCAAAACAAAAAAACACCACAAATCCAACGAAGGACATAAAAAAAACATCAAAGGTATAATTGCCGTCAAACATTGATAAAAAGTAAACAAACAAAAAGAAAATCAATATTTTGTTCGGTATACGATGTTTCTCAACATCGTATACCGAAACTGCAATTAGCAATGCCCAAAAAGCTGAAGGCTCATTAATCATATACTCTATTTATACACTCGATATAATACTCTGAAACTTACTGAGTAAAGCCGTTGCCATACCAGAGAAAACTAGTCCAACAGCAAGAACCAGTGAGGCTGCGCCAATCACATACTCAACCGTAGTTAACCCCGATTGTCGTTTCAGTCTATTGTTATTCATAACTCAACCACTAACCAACATTGGCAACAATAGCGTTTAATTTATTTGCTAGAGTAGTCCCTAAACCAGAAAATACGGTTGTCAAACCTAATACCAATAAAGCTGCACCGATTACATACTCGATTACAGTCAACCCTTCTTCATCTTTCATGAATTCTTTACAATTATTCAAAAACTTATCCATGATAACCTCTCCTTGATTTGTGTATCAGGCTTTGTTTACCTGTAAACTAAATCTAGAGGTGAGAGATATATTAGGTTAGGATTTTCTTGCCATTTACTTGCACTTTTTTGTGGTACTTCTAATCTAATTATTATGCATCTTAATTTATCTATTTTTAAACTCGAAGTTGAATATGAAATAGAGTTGGTATTTATATGAAAGTAGTAACACCTTTATTATCAGATAAAGACAGTGAATTTAATGCTGTTATTATCAATAAAATAAATCACTACTTCCCCATTAAAAATCATAAGCAAGATATATCTATAATCAGTAACTTAGATGTCAGACTGGTATTTTTCATCTTGAATAGACCGGATAAACTTCAACTACTTACAATGGCATTATCTATTTGTGAAAACTTGAACAAGCGAATAGTCATTATTTGCTCGGGCCAGTTACCTAATATCGTTCGAAATCATAAGAATATATTTTTCATTATCGAAACAAACAGTAATCATCTGACCAGTACATTCGAAGAACTTAAGCGTAAAACACAGCATATCTTCGAACCTCACTTCGATTTCGACAGAGACATAAATAACAACAATCAACTGCCTACCAAATTGTTTACTTCTGAGGTTGTTAACTATGTGATGGATAACATAAACAAAGAAATCAGAGAAACGGAGATCGCCGAGAAATGCCATTGTTCAACAACCTACTTTTCGAAAAAGTTTCATCTACACTTTGGGGTAAGCTTTAGAGACTTTGTTTGTGACAAAAGAGTTCTACTAGCTAAAAAGTTGATTGAGGCGGATACCGAGTCAAAAATTGCTGTAATTGCCTATCAATGTGGATACAAGGATGTGTCGTATTTTTCGAGAATTTTTAAGAAAAGGACAGGTGTAACCCCAGCAAGTTACAGACGTGCCTGCACAGATAACAGAAAACGCTAATTTTACTCCCTAAAAGAAAAAATCATGGTACATTTAACATGATTTTAACAAAAATAACCAAAAATAACTTAGCGAAAAACATGGAGTTAGACAATGATTCAGCCTAACGAGTTTAGCCAAGAACAAGCAACAGCTCTCCCTACACCCAATGACATGATTTTAAAATGGGCAGAAGAACGTCCAGATGAAGTCTATTTGAAACAGATTATTAACCGCCAATTTGTCGAATTTACTTATAAAGAAGTAGCCGACAAAGCACTGAAACTGGCATCAGCATTAGAAGGACTCGGCGCCCAACCTGGCGATCGAGTCGCTCTCGTATCGAAAAACTGTGCAGAATGGTTCATCTGCGATCTTGCCATGATGTTAGGAGATTTTGTCAGCGTCCCAATCTTTCCTACAGCGGGTGCAGATACCATTCAATACTGTATTGAACACAGTGAAAGTAAAATTGTGATTGCGGGTAAGCTTGACGATCCTAAAGCCACTCAAAAAGTACTTGATGACAATCCGAGCTTAGTGAGTATTTCACTGCCATACGACAGTGCAGCGAAGTGCCAACACACTTTCGAACAGCTCATTGATACACATGAACCATCAACCAAACGCCCACAGCATCACGACGATAAGCTGATGTCACTTGTTTATACATCGGGTACATCAGGGTTACCAAAAGGCGCAATGCTCACGTACGGTGCGTTTACTTGGTCTGTTCAAAGGTTGATTGACCATATTGGGATCCAACCTGGCGATCGCCTGTTTTCTTACCTACCGCTTGCTCATATTACAGAACGCGTTTACATCTTTGGTTCTTCAGTTATGGGGGGCGTGGTTACGGCTTTCCCTGAATCTTTAGACACCTTTATTGATGATGTGAAAATGCATCGCCCTACATTGTTTATCTCAGTTCCTCGCTTATGGACTCTGTTCCAGCAGCGAATCCAAGACAAATTGCCACAGAAGAAACTGAACTTCTTACTGAAGATTCCGTTTATCAACAACATCATTAAGAAGAAGCTTGCTGATGGCTTAGGGTTAGACCAAGCTCGCGTTCTCGGGTGTGGTTCTGCACCTGTATCACCCGCTCTACTCGCATGGTATGAGAGTGTTGGTCTGCACATCACCGAGGCATGGGGCATGACAGAGTCTTTCGCCTACAGCACGCTCAACTACCCATTCAGAGCTGACAAGATTGGTACAGTTGGTAATGCAGGTCCAGGGATTGAACTCAAAATAGCTGAAGATGAAGAGATTCTAGTTCGAGGCAAAGGCTTATTCTCTGGTTACTACAAGAATGATATTGCAACTCAAGAGTCTTTTAACTCGGATGGTTGGCTTCATACCGGTGATATCGGTGATATCGATAGTGAAGGTTACCTAACGATTCGCGGACGTAAAAAAGACGCGGATTTCAGTAGCCAG